>JAHHRG010000049.1 GCA_020025965.1 Sutterella sp. | reverse complement strand
GGAGGGTACAGTGCTTTTCCCAAACTCATTTTCCGTTTCTTTCAACAGAAAATAGGCAAAAAAGTGCTCAGGTTTTTATAAGAAAAAAGGCTGAAATTTCGGTTGAGATGCTGAAAAATCTTTGCTACTATCCGCAATTCTTCAGACTTACGCGGTTTTTGATTACGCGACACCAATCCCCTATGGACACTATTTTCAAACGTATTCTCTGTAGCAGAATTCTTCCCGCCGTATTGGTGGGAGGTTCGCTCGTGTACCTCGCCGCCGGCGCGTACATGAATGAACCGATCGCAGAGGAAACTGTTGTTGTTGAAAAAGCGGACGAAGATGTCAAGGCCTTCGATAAGGCGGTTGTTCGGACGATCGATGCGCGTGATCATGTGGCTGACTATGTCAACCGTAGCTTCCGTGTTCCGATGGCAGAAGCCCGTCAGATCGTGGAGTGGTCGGTGTTGCTCGGCGAAGCTCGAGATTTGGATCCGCTGTTGATTTTGGCCGTTATCGGTACCGAATCAAGTTACAACCCCAATGCGCGTTCTAGCGCCGGAGCTGAAGGCCTGATGCAGGTAATGACGAGAGTTCATACGGACAAATTCGAAGCATTGGGCGGCGTTGGAAATGCATTCGATCCCTATGTCAATATGGTGGTCGGTACTGAAATTCTTCAGTACCTGATTCGTCGTACGGGGAGTGTCAGTAAGGGGCTCAAGTGGTACTCCGGTGCTGCTCATCATAAGACTGACGGGGGATATAGCAAACGCGTTCTCCGAGAATTGAGTCGATTGCAGGTGGCCGCGCTCGGCGAGGTCGACAATGCCGTGATTTTGAGTTACAGCAAAAAAAGCGGTCCGAGAGTCGAGTCCGGCAAGCGCGGTGAACATTTGGACTTTTCCCGCTGGGTGAAGAATAACGAACGAGTGAAGGGGCATGCCTCTCACGTTGGGGGCGAGAAGAACGCATCTAAGCAAGTGTCGCCTGCCAAGAAGGCAAACGAAAGTCCTGCTGTTTAAGTTTCTCAGAGCGACGGATAGTCGCCTAGAACCGTATTGATCCAGACGGCCGCCGCAATGCCGGCTGTTTCGGTACGAAGCACACGGGGGCCAAGCAAGACAGGACTCCAGCCGAGTTCGGCCGACAAACGAATTTCCTCGTCCGAGAAACCGCCTTCCGGTCCGACCGCGAAGGCGATTTTTTTATTCGTTTCGTTCAGATGAGCAGGCTTTGTTGCGCCAGGCGCGAGCATCAGACGACAATCGGCCTCGACGGAACGAAGGGCATCGTCGAGCGTTTTTGCGGCTCTGATCTCAGGGATGACGTTGCGACCGCATTGCTCGGCGGCTCCTCGAGCAATGTCTCTGCATTTTTCAAGACGTTTTTCAAGACGATCGCCCGCCAAACGCGTGACGCTGCGCGCGGCCGGTGTCAGAACAATCTCGGTAACCCCGGTTTCCACCGCCTTTTCAATAATCCAGTCGAGCTTTTCAGGAGCGACGAAGGCCTGAAGAAGTGTCATTTTGACGGGCGATTCACGAAGGGGTTCTTCCGCATCTTCAAGTTTTACCCAAGCCGCGTCGCGCTCAATACGAATTTCTCCCCGCCATTCTTTTCCGGTGCCGGAGAAAACCGTTACCGTTTCGCCGTTTCTAAGGCGCAATGCGCGTCTTGCATGGTGAGCGGCCTTCTCGGGCAGTTTGATTTCAATGCTTTCGGATAGGGCCGTATCGAGACTGTCGGCGGAAAGCGGAACAAAAAAACGGGGGAAAGCCATGGTTGCAACCTCTGTGGGGGCAATTGAGGGAAGGAAAACGGGAAGGAGTTTGTTAGAATAACAAATTAAGTAATCGGCGGGTGGACGGCTTAATAGGTCTTTCGAACCCACCGGCATTTTTTCATTCCATCCTTTTCGATAATTATGACCTCTCAAGTCTCTGCTCAGATGATGGCCAACGCCATTCGTGCGCTCAGCATGGATGCCGTGCAGAAAGCCAAGTCCGGTCACCCGGGTATGCCGATGGGCATGGCAGATATTGCGACCGCCCTTTGGTCTCGCCATCTTCGTTATAACCCGACCAATCCGAAGTGGGTTGGCCGCGACCGTTTCATTCTTTCTAACGGTCATGGTTCGATGTTGCAGTACGCATTGTTGCATCTCACCGGGTTCGACTTGACGATGGAAGACATCAAGAACTTCCGTCAGTTCCGAAGCAAGACGCCGGGCCATCCCGAAGTTGACGTCACGCCGGGCGTTGAAACGACGACCGGTCCCTTAGGGCAGGGTATCGCCAACGGCGTGGGCATGGCTTTGGCCGAAAAGATGCTCGCTGCCGAATTCAATCGCGAAGGCTTCCCCGTCATCGACAACCGTACGTTCGTTTTCCTGGGCGACGGTTGCATGATGGAGGGCATCAGTCACGAAGTCTGCTCTTTGGCCGGTGTCTGGAAGCTCAATAAGCTTATCGCTATCTACGATGACAACGGTATTTCCATTGACGGCGACGTGACTGGTTGGTTTGCCGACGACACGCGCGGCCGTTTTGAATCCTATGGCTGGAATGTGATTGGTCCTGTTGACGGTCACGATATCGAAGCCATGGATCGCGCTATTGCCGAAGCGTCTCGCTCCGAGGACAAGCCCACGCTCATCATCGCCAAGACAACGATCGGGATGGGCTCTCCGAATTTGAAGGGTACCGCCAAAGTCCATGGTTCTGCTTTGGGTGACGAAGAAATCGCTGCCACGCGCGAAGCCATCGGCTGGCCGTACGCTCCGTTTGAAATTCCTCAGGAAATTTACGATGCCTGGGATCATCGCGCCGAAGGCAAGAAGATCGAAGAAGAATGGCAGACGATGTACGATGCCTACAAACAGGCCTATCCGGAAGTTGCTGCCGAACTTGAACGTCGCCTGGCCGGCGATCTGCCCGCCAATTGGTCCGATGTGGTGATGGATGCTATTTGCGACGCGCAGGCAGCCGAAGAAACGGTTGCTACGCGTAAGGCCAGCCAGAAGGCTCTGAACGCCTTGGCTCCTGCTCTTCCCGAACTCTTGGGCGGCTCTGCCGACCTGACGGGCTCGAACCTCACAAACTGGAAGGATGTGAAGTCGCTCAATACGGGTGACTTTATGGCTCGTCATATCAGCTATGGTGTTCGTGAATTCGGCATGTCTGCCATCATGAACGGGATTGCGCTTTACGGCGGTTTTATTCCCTATGCCGCGACTTTCCTGACGTTCTCCGACTATTCGCGCAACGCCCTTCGCATGTCTGCTCTCATGAAGCAGCGTGTGATCAACGTGTTCACGCACGATTCCATCGGTCTCGGCGAAGACGGTCCGACGCATCAGTCGATCGAACACGTCCCGAGCTTGCGTCTGATTCCGGGCATGCACGTCTGGCGTCCGGCCGACACGGTCGAAACGATCGTTGCTTGGGCTGCCGCCATTGAACGTCGTCATGGTCCGTCCACGCTCATCTTTACTCGTCAGAGCGTCCCCTTCCTCGATCGTGACGAAGTCGACGCCGACAACATCGCTCGCGGTGCCTATGTTGTGGCCGACGCTCCGGCCGGTGCAGAAGAAACCGAAGTCGTGCTTCTTGCGACGGGGTCTGAAGTCGGCCTCGCCATGAAGGCTCGCGCTCAGCTGACCGCTCTCAATATTCAGGCTCGCGTGGTGTCCATGCCGTGTTCGAATCTCTTTGATGAACAGGATGCAGAATACCGCCGTGCCATCCTTCCGGAAGGCGTTCCGGTTTTAGCCATTGAGGCCTCGAAGACCGATCTTTGGTACAAGTATTTCTCCGGCAAGGGAGACGTTCTCGGTATCGATACGTTCGGCGAAAGTGCGCCGGCCGGCGTTCTTTGGGAACACTTCGGCTTTACGGTCGACAACGTGGTTGAGAAGGTCAACCAGCTTCTTAAATAATCCAGACAGAAGGAAACAGTCAAATGTCTATTCGAGTTGCCATTACCGGCTTTGGTCGTATCGGCCGTAACGTTCTTCGTGCTCATTATGAATATGCGAAGAAGCACGATATGGAAATCGTTGCGATCAATGCCCTTGGTGATCTGGCCATTAATGCCCATCTGTTGAAGTACGATACCTGCCACGGTCCCTTCAACGCTACCGTTGAACAGCAGGGTGATGACACGCTCTACGTCAACGGCGACAAGATCCACGTGTTCAACTCTCGCGATCCGCAGGATCTCCACTGGGGCGATCTGGGCGTTGATGTTGTGATGGAATGCACGGGTGCCTTCAATTCGAAGGAAAAGAGCATGGTGCATATCGAAAAGGGTGCCAAGAAGGTTCTTCTCTCCGCTCCGGGCAAGACGGCCGACGCTACCGTTGTCTACGGTGTTAACCAAGATGTCCTGAAGGCGAGCGACCTCGTCGTTTCCAACGCTTCCTGCACCACGAACTGTCTCGCTCCGATGGCCAAGGCTCTGCATCGCACGGTGGGTATCGAACGCGGTTTGATGACTACGGTTCACGCCTATACGAATGACCAAACGGTGACTGACGTTTACCATAAGGACGTTCGTCGTGCCCGTGCTGCCACGATGTCCATGATCCCGACGAAGACCGGGGCCGCTAAGGCTGTGGGCCTTGTTCTTCCGGATCTTAACGGCCGTCTTGACGGTTTTGCCGTTCGCGTTCCGACCATCAACGTGAGCTTCGTTGACCTCACCTTCTTGGCTCAGCGTGACACCTCCGTTGAAGAAATCAACGAAATTATGAAGCAGGCTGCTCAGGCGGAAGATCTCCGCGGTATTCTTGCCTACAACGATCTGCCGCTCGTGTCCGTTGACTTCAACCATAATCCGGCCAGCTCCACCTTCGACTCCACGCTGACGAAGGTTTCCGGTAGCCGCTTGGTTAAGGTCACCTCCTGGTACGACAACGAATGGGGCTTCTCTAACCGTATGCTCGATACCGCTTGCGCCATGATGGCAGCCAAGTAATCAAGTCCCGAAACTTCCCAAAAAGCCATGTTGACAACGACATGGCTTTTTGGTCTATTCCTTTTGAAATCGGTCTTTCGGCACCGATTTCGGTCATGGAGATTTTCATGCACGTTCTGACTCTCGAAAAACTCGCTCGCGACGGTCGCCTTTCCGGCAAGCGCGTTCTTATCCGCAGCGACCTCAATGCCCCGCGTGACGAAGAGGGCAACATCACGAACGAAACCCGTTTGGTTGCTAGCGTTCCCGCCATTCGTACGGCTCTCGATGCCGGTGCCGCTGTGATGGTGCTTTCCCACCTTGGTCGTCCGACCGAAGGCGAATTGACCGCCAAGGACAGCTTGGACGGTATCGCTCGTCGCATGGGCGAGCTTCTCGGTTGCGACATGCCGCTCATCGTCAACTGGGAAGCCGGTGTTGACGTTAAGCCCGGTCAGGTCGTGATGCTTGAAAACTGCCGTTGCAATGTCGGCGAAAAGAAGAATAAGGAAGAGCTCGCTCAGAAGTACGCTGCTCTTTGTGACGTATACGTGAACGATGCTTTCGGTACGGCTCACCGTGCCCAGGCCTCGACCGAAGGTGTGGCTCGTTTGGCTGAAGTTGCCTGTGCCGGTCCGCTCATGGCTGCCGAAATCGACGCTCTCACAAAAGCCGTCGAAGAAGCTCGTCACCCTCTAGTTGCCATCGTGGGCGGTTCGAAGGTTTCTACGAAGCTCACGATTCTCTCCAACCTTGCTGAAAAGGTAGACCGTCTGATTGTTGGCGGCGGTATTCTCAATACCTTCCTGCTTGCCGACGGTAAGGCTATCGGCAAGTCTTTGGCCGAGCCCGAACTCGTAGACGAATGCCGTAAGGTGCTCGCTGTTCTTGCCTCGAAGGGCGCTAGCTTGCCGATGCCGGTTGACGTTGTCGTTGCTAAGGCCTTCTCGGCTGATGCCGAACACCGTGTGGCTGACGTGAATGACGTGAAGGAAGATGAAATGATTCTTGACGTCGGTCCGAAGACCGCCGCCATGCTCGCCGACATTTTGAAGAGCGCTGGCACGATCGTTTGGAACGGTCCGGTCGGTGTCTTTGAAATGGCTCCCTATGCCGAAGGTACTCGCGTGATGGCTGAGGCCATTGCCGAGGCGACCGACAAGGGCGCTTTCTCTATCGCTGGCGGCGGCGATACGGTGTCCGCCGTAACGCAGTTCGGTATTGCCGATCGCGTCTCTTACATCTCCACGGGTGGCGGTGCCTTCCTTGAATTCTTGGAGGGCAAGCGTTTGCCGGCCGTTGCCGTGCTTGAAGATCGCGCAGCCGAATAAACCTTAACTTTGGATTCGGGCGGTATGACCAACCGCCCGAATCCGTTTCGTTCTTTCGAACGAATAAACGTGACTAATCGTAAATAAGAGGAAGACTTTCCATGAAGCAAGAACTCATTGAGCGCTTTTTGCGCTATGTGGCTGTCACCAGCCAGAGCGACCCACAGGCAACTGTTGTACCGAGTTCCGCCGGCCAATGGGATATGGCCCGACTGCTCGCCAAGGAATTGGAAGAAATCGGTTTCAAGGATATTGAAATCTCCGAATTCGCCGTTGTAACCGGACATCTGCCCTCCAACCTTCCGGAAGGCCAGAAGGTTCCGACTGTGGGTTGGTGCTGTCATATGGACACGGTTGACTCCGGGCTCTGCCCGGACATTCATCCGCGTATCGTTCGCAACTATCAGGGCGGCGATATCTGTCTCAATGAAGAAAAAGATATCTGGATGCGAACGAGCGAACATCCGGAAATCGAACGCTACATCGGCGATGACATCATTGTGAGCGACGGTACCTCCGTTCTCGGTGCCGATGACAAGTCCGCCATCACGAACGTGATGACGGCCTTTGAACATATCGTCAAGGAAAACCGTCCGCACGGTACGATCTACGTTGCTTTCGTGCCTGACGAAGAAATCGGCCTTCGCGGTTCCAAGAAAATCGACTTTTCGAAGTTCCCTGTCGACTATGCTTACACGATCGACTGCTGTGAGTTGGGTGAAGTGGTCTATCAGACTTTCAATGCCGGTAGTGCTACGATCAAAATCAAGGGCGTGACGGCACACCCGATGGCTTCGAAGAACCAGCTTCTCAACCCGACGCTTGTGGCCTGTGACTTTGTCAATATGATGGATCGCGGTGCTACGCCGGAATGCACTGAAAAAACCGAAGGTTTCATTTGGGTCAACAGCATTGTTTCTACGCCTGCTCAGGCTACCGTCTCCATTAAGATCCGCGATCACAACCGTGAAAAGTACGAGGCTAAGAAGCAGATCATCGCCGATGCCGTCGAATTCCTGAAGCGCCGCTATCCGCGCGCCGGTATTGATCTGACGATGTCCGATACGTACGGTAACATCGAAGACGCTATGACGGAAGAAAATCGCTCCTGCCTCGACCAGCTCTATCGAGCTCTCGAAATTCAGGAAGTTGAACCGAAGACTATTGCCATGCGCGGCGGCACGGACGGTTCCTTTATTTCGACGCAGGGTATCATGACGCCGAACTACTTCACAGGGGCTCATAATTTCCATAGCAACTGTGAATTTATGCCGATGTCCTCCTTTGAAAAGAGTACGCTCGTTACGATGACGATCGTTGATTTGATCGCCGGTACGCGCAAGTAAGTCTTTTTGCTTCGCTAAATGGGACTCTCTTTGCCGTTAAAGGCAAACGGAGTCCCTTTTTGATTTTGAGAGGAACGATGAGTTCACAAAAACCTCTGCCGACAGTCGTGCGGCTCTCATTGCCTGGCGTCATGTTGCTTGAGACAAAACGTTGGCCGGACGAGCGCGGTTGGTTTACGGAAAGTTGGCAGGCCGATGATTTTACGACAATCGGTATCAATGATCGCTTCATACAAGACAATCTTGTCATGAACGAGAAGACTGGTATTTTGCGGGGGCTTCATTGGCAGGCAGCTCCTTATGGTCAGGCAAAATTGATTCGATGTCTGACGGGGGAGATTCTTGACGTAGTGGCCGATGTGAATCCGAAGAGTCCGACTTACGGCCAATGGGTGGCGGTGTCTCTCAAAGCTGAAGAGGGAAAGACTCTTTATATTCCGGAGTCCTATGCTCACGGTTACGTAACGAAAAGTGAAAAGACCCTAGTACTCTATAAGGTCAACAAAGGCCGCGAGCCGAATGCTGAAAGAGGTATTCGCTGGGATGATCCGACACTTGGTATTGATTGGGGAATCAAGGATCCGATTCTCTCGGAGAAAGATCAAAGGGCCTCTTATTTGAAGTAGAAAAAAAGCGATCGTTTCGGACGATCGCTTTTTTGCTTTTTTTTGGGGAGTTAATGTTTCTTAGCTTCTTTTCGATTCTGAATATAGTGCCAGAGGGAGCCGACGATCACGGGGCCGGCCACTGCGGCGACGATGCCTAAAATCAGAATGAGCGAGAGATTGTTTTTAATAAAGGGGATATTGCCAAAGAGGTAGCCGGCTCCGACAATAGATACGGCCCAGATGACAGCACCCACACCGCTAAAGAGTTCGAAACGAAGACCGTTCATACGGGCGGCGCCGGCAATGAGCGGCGCAAAGGCGCGAACGATGGGAACGAATCGGGCGAGAAGAACGGTCTTACCACCGTGCTTCAAATAGAAGTCGTGAGCGGTGCGAAGCTTTTTCTCGTTAATCCAAGAGATGTTGCCGCTATAGATACGATTGCCAAGCCAGCGCCCCTGTTCGTAACCGACCGAATTGCCCACGACTGCGCCGAGAATAACGGCCAGCATGATGTACCACGGGCTGGCTGTGCCGGAGGCGGCGACAGTGCCAGCAACGAAAAGCAACGAGTCGCCCGGCAAGAAAGACATCACGACGAAGCCCGTTTCCAGAAAGAAAATCAAAAACATGGCGGCATAAATCCACATGCCGTAATTAGTAGCCAGAGAAACGAGAAATTGGTCGGCGTTGGTAAAAAGCTCGACGATCAGACCGAGAATATCCATTCGGAATGTATCCTAGTGACCGGGATGCTGGCTCCCGGTTTTTGACAAAGGGTTGATAACACCCTCAGCATAAAAGAAGAATGCTCATTATCATACTCAATATGCCTGAATTTTGAAAAGGCAGAGTGTTACATTTTTCATTCAAATGGAAAACCATGGAAAGATTGACCGAACGCGTTTGTGCGCCGAAACGCAAAATTGCCGAATTGCCCAATCAACTGATTAGCCAGATTGCTGCGGGTGAGGTAATTGAGAGACCCGCTTCCGTTGTTAAGGAGCTCGTTGAAAATGCTATCGATGCCGGCGCTAGTACAGTCGAGGTACGCCTTGAAGGCGGCGGTCTGAAGCGAATTGTCGTGACCGACAACGGCTCGGGGATTCCGAAAGACGAATTGCCGTTGGCTCTGAAGCGTCATGCAACAAGTAAGATTCGCAATCTTCTGGAATTGGAAAGTGTAGAAAGTCTGGGGTTTCGCGGAGAAGCGTTGGCATCGATAGATTCTGTCGCACAGCTCTCCATTCGAAGCCGAGTCAAAGGTGCTGATTCCGCTTGGGAAATCGAGGACGGGGAAATTCATCCCGCTGCCGGAGTGGAAGGAACTCGTATCGAAGTACTTGATCTTTTCTATAAGACACCGGCCCGACGCAAATTCATGAAGTCGGAAACGACCGAAACCGCACATATTCTCGAGCAGATCGAACGACAGGCCTTGGCGACGCCGGACGTCGGCTTTACGCTGATTGCGAACGGGCGTACCGTTTTGAAGCTCGAAGGCGCGGAAAATCCCGCCGATCGTATTGAAGCCGTTCTCCCGAAGGAATTTAAAGGAAAGAACCGCGAAGTGAATGCCTCGGAAGGCGGCATGACATTGCGAGGACTCGTTGGTATTCCGACAATTTCCCGTTCGCGTGCCGACAGTCAGTATTTTTTTATTAACGGCCGATTTGTGCGTGACAAGGTGCTGACGCATGCTATGCGTACCGCCTATCAGGATGTACTTCACGGTCAGGCACAGCCGATATTCTGTCTTTATCTGACGATGGATCCGACAGCTGTTGACGTGAACGTACATCCTGCCAAACGCGAAGTGCGATTTCGCGAATCTCAGCGAGTTCATCATTTCATTACGTCCGCTGTCAAACGTGCACTTTCGCCGACGCTTGCCTCCGGCTTGGGTGAAAATGAAGGCGCGGCACTTGACGAAAGCTTGCGCGGAGACGGTGGTTTAATGAGCCCGGGAAAGGGGCTCTTTGGTAAAACGGCATCGGGAGCAGCTTTCCGAGGCGGAAAGTCGACGGGATTCTCCCCTCGCATGAGTGAAGAGCCGAAGGTCAATCTGCGGGCAGCCATGACTTTTTTCGGTGCGGATCGAAAGACGACCGCATCGTTGGTGAGTGTGGAGAATCCGGCTTTACTTCGTCGACCGATGCCCAAACCAGTTGCTCGCCCCGAGACGTTGCCGGCGGTGGCAACCGATGCGGCTACGTTGCCGCTCACGGGCGGTGCGTTTGTGGCCCCGGTGGAATTGCCTTTTATGTCGGAAAGCGTTCCCGCATCCGTAGAAGAACCTCAGATTCCCACACTAACGCCTGATGAAGCTCTGGAGGCAATGGAGAGTGCGGCAACGCAACCAGTTGAGGTATCGGTTGCAGTGGAAGCTGAAAGCGACAAGACGCTCCCTGAAGGTACACTCGGGCGAGCGATTGCGCAGATTGGCGGCATATACGTGTTGGCCGAGAATGCCCTCGGGTTAGTGATTGTTGACATGCATGCGGCAGCCGAGCGTATTACCTACGAACGTCTCAAAAAACAGATGGACGAGAAAAAATTGGCCGTTCAACAGTCTCTGATCCCGCAGGTCTTCCGCGTGTCGGCGTTGGAACTCTCCACGTTCGAAGAACATCGCGAGAGTTTTGCGGATCTCGGGTTTGATATTACGCAGGCCGGGGCCGATGCGCTTGCGCTGCGTGCAATGCCCGCGCTCCTTGTTGATGCGCCGTTGCAGGCACTCGAGGCGATGGTTCACAACCTGCTCACGGATTTGCACGAATTTGGTGAGACAAGCGCCATTGTCGAAATGCGCAATCGAATGTTGTCGACCATGGCCTGTCACGGTTCGATTCGTGCGCATCGCCTCCTGACTATTCCGGAAATGGATCGCCTGTTGCGAGATATGGAAAAGACGGAAAGAATCGACCAGTGCAATCACGGACGCCCGACGTGGCGTCAGTTGACGCTGGCGGACTTGGATAAATTCTTTATGCGAGGACAGTAATGACTACAACCGATAAGCCGCAGGCTTTGATGATCTTGGGGCCGACGGCATCCGGGAAGTCCGCTCTGTCACTCGCGATGGCGGCGAGGCGACGCGTTGAAATCATTTCTATGGATTCAGCACTCGTCTATCGCGGAATGGATATTGGATCGGCTAAACCGACGCCGATCGAACGTGCGGTTTGCCCTCATCATCTGATTGACATAAGAGATATCGGCGAAGCTTACAGTGCGGCCGAATTTCTTTCGGATACGGTGCGCCTTGTCGGGGAGATTCGTGCGCGTGGCGCGTTCCCGCTGATTGTGGGCGGCACAATGCTGTATGCGAAGGCGCTTCGTGACGGCATTAACGATATGCCGAGTACGGATCCCGAGGTGAGAAAGGCTGTGGCTGAAGAAGGCGTGCAAAAGGGATGGCCCGCTATGCATGCAGAGCTGGCCCGGATCGATCCGACGACGGCTGCAAGACTGGCTCCGAACGACAGTCAGCGAATCGGCAGAGCTCTGGAGGTTTTTCGCATGACCGGGAAGCCTCTCTCAGCCTTTCATGCTGAACAGAAAACCGAGAAGGCCTTTCCCTTTGTGACAGTCGGTCTTTTACCTGGGGATAGAAAGGTACTTCACAAGCGCATTGAAAAGCGCTTTATGACGATGCTAGACGAAGGTTTCCTTCAGGAAGTGAAAAAACTGATGCTGCGCCCCGACTTTGATCCTCTAAGTCCAGCTATGCGTGCAGTCGGTTATCGTCAGGCGATCGATTTCCTGAACGGTGAAATCGATCGGGATGCTTTTCTTCTGGCCGGTATTGCCGCCACGCGTCAGTTGGCGAAGCGCCAAATGACCTGGATGCGTGGAATGGACGACATACTACTGCTTGATCCGGATGACCCGGAAACAATGACGAAAGCACTTGCGGTTTTTGACGAAGCGGCTGGCAACTGAAAAACGAAGCCGAAAAAAAAAAAGCACTTTCCAGCGGAAAGTGCTTTTTTCGTCAGATGACTCTCGATCGATTAATGAACGATGCAGCGGGCTTCGCCTTCGGGCTGCTTGACGATTTCACCGATCGTAAAGACCTTTTCACCCTGAGCTTCAAAAGCGGCAACGGCCTTTTCGGCGTCTTCCTTAGCGACGACGACGGCCATGCCGATACCGTTGTTGAAGACTCGGTGCATTTCATGGCTCGTGATATTGCCGTTTTCCTGGAGCCAGTCAAAGATGGCCGGACGAACCCAGGACTTGCCGTCAATAACGGCCTGAACACCTTCGGGGAGAACACGCGGGATGTTTTCGAGAAGACCGCCGCCCGTGATGTGAGCCATGCCCTTAATGTTCACGGACTTCATGACTTCGAGAACCTGCTTGACGTAAATACGGGTCGGTTCCATGGCACGATCGGCGAGGGTGGCGCCGTCAAAGGGCATATCCCAGCTGGCACCGGAGACTTCGACAACTTTGCGGATGAGAGAGAAACCGTTGGAGTGCGGGCCGCTAGAAGCGAGCCCCAGGATCACATCGCCCGGACAGATGGACTTACCGTCAATGATCTGATCCTTTTCAACAACGCCGACGGCAAAGCCGGCAAGGTCATATTCGCCTTCTGGATACATGCCCGGCATTTCAGCAGTTTCGCCGCCGATCAAAGCACAACCGGCAAGTTCACAACCCTTGGCTACGCCGGCAACTACGCGACTGGCGATTTCAACATCAAGCTTGCCGCAACCGTAGTAGTCAAGGAAGAAGAGGCTCTTGGCACCCTGAACGAGAATGTCGTTCACGCTCATAGCGACCAAGTCCTGGCCAACCGTGTCGTGACGGCCGAGCGTGAAGGCAAGCATGAGCTTCGTGCCCACACCGTCCGTACCGGTGACGAGGACCGGGTTCTTATATTCCTTGCTCAATTCGAAAAGCGCACCGAAACCGCCGATGGAACCGAGCACGCCGGGGATCATTGTGCGCTTGGCAAAAGGCTTGATTCGGTCGACGAGTTCGTCACCGGCATCGATGGAAACGCCGGCTGCCGCGTAGGAAAGTTGCGTCATGGATAATTTCTCTGAATGTTGTCCGCGCAGACAAAGAGTGATTTGAAAGAAACGGTTTCAGAAGAAACGTTTTCAAATTATGGCCAGCGGGGACGGGTTGCTAATAGTAAATCATGAAAAGTATAAGCCAAAGAGAGCATTTGGGAGCATGTCCGAAGGGATTTTTTGCATGCGTTCTCTCTATAGTTGGGATCAGACGGAAAAAGGTCCTTGTTTGGGTTAAAATTTTAAATTCCGAGTGTCTCTTTTTTTGTCGCTCGGTTTGTTGCTAATCAGTCACGTCCCACACTCATGAACGAACCCGATCAGTATCTGCTCGATTTACAGGAACGCGAACAGCCTTCGCTCGACAATTTCGTTGTCGGAGCTAATGCTGAAGCTGTCGGCGTCCTTCGTGAGGTCGCTGCTGGTTGCGGTCCGATGTTCGTCTATCTTCACGGTCCCAAGGGCTCGGGACTTACCCATCTGCTTCGAAGCTTGGTACCGGAGGAAACTCTGCGGGTGCCGGCTTTTGATCCGAGTCGTTTGCTTTATACCGTTGACGATGTAGACGACTTGGATCCGGGTTGGTGTCTCCAGCTTCTGGCATTACAAAATGCCGTACGCCGTACGCCCGGTGCGCGTCTGGTATGCGCCGGTCGTCTTCCCGCTCAACAGCTTTCTCTTCCCGAGGTCGTTAAGAGCCGACTTGCTTGGGGGCTTTGTTATGCCATCAAGCCTTTGGAGGATAGTGAACAGTTGGCCGAACTCAAACGTCAGGCGCTTTTGCGCGGCATTGAGATGACGGAAGACATGCTTCATTGGATAGCGCTGAATTTGCCGCGCGACATGCGCACACTCACCTGTGTATTGGACGAAGCCGATCGACTGGGACTTCAGAAGCAGCGTCGAGTGACGTTGCCACTTCTGCGTGAAGCGGTGATTGCCATTGAAGCACGTCGCGGTACGGATACGCTCGACACGGACGATTGATCGGCCGAGAAGGCAACAAATTCGTATGAATTTCAAAGTCCGTCTATAGCGGATCAGTTGTCGGGTAACGGGCTCACGATACTCGATGACGTTTTAATAAAAAGGTAGCCCTTGAGATGTTGAGTCGCATTGTGAATTGTGTCCGCGATATCTTCTCGCATAAGGCGGAAATTGCAAAAACGCCGAGAGTCATTCGTCGTGAAGAACACCGAATTGACCCCAGTCTCGTATCAATCGAGGCCAAGAAGACTTGCGAGGCTCTGACCCGTCGCGGCTTTAAGGCTTATATCGTGGGCGGTGCCGTTCGCGATCTGATGTTGGGTGTTACACCTAAAGACTTTGACGTGGCTACCGATGCCACGCCCGAACAGGTGAAGCGTTGCCAGCGACGCGCCGTGATTATCGGTCGTCGTTTTAAGATCGTGCACGTGATTTTTGGTCGTGAAATTATTGAATGTTCGACTTTCCGTGCGCTCCAAGGCGCCGGTCAGCGAAAGGATGAGACCGGCCGTGTGATTTCCGACAATGTCTTCGGCGAGATGTGGGAAGATGCCGCCCGTCGTGACTTTACGATCAATGCGCTTTATTACGATCCGCAGACTGAAGAGCTTCTTGATTACCATAACGGCTTTGAAGACATTGCAGCCAAGCGCCTTCGCATGATTGGAAATCCGGAAGTACGCTACCGCGAAGATCCGGTGCGTATGATGCGTGCGGTTCGTATTGCGGCCAAGCTCGGCTTTACGATCGAGCCTTCGACCGAACGTCCTATCCCGAAGATGGCTAGTTTGCTTGAAAACGTCCCTGCAGCCCGTCTTGTGGATGAAGTTCTCAAGCTTCTGACCAGCGGTCATGCGGTCGCTTGCATAACGAAACTTCGTGCGGAAGGACTCCATAAGGCACTTCTGCCGCTTCTCGACGTGATTCTCTCGGAACCTGACGGTGAAGAATTCCTGATGCTCGCTTTGCGACGCACGGACGAGCGTATCGCGATCGGTAAAAAGATTTCCCCTTCTTTCCTCTTCGGTACGCTTCTTTGGCCTCAAGTCGTTAAGCGTTGGCGCTACAACGAAGAACAGAAGAATATGAGCCGTATGCAGGCTTTGCACAATGCTTCGGTGGAAGTTATTGCCACGCAGTGCCAACAACTCAATATTCAGCGCCGTTATCAAGCCGATATGCACGATTTATGGCTTTTGCAGGTGCGTTTTGAGCGTCGTACGGGCAAGAATCCCTATACGCTCGTTTCGCATCCGCGGTACCGTGCGGCATACGATTTTATGCTTCTGCGTTCGCTCTTGGGGCATGTACCGGAACGTCAGGTTCGCTGGTGGGAGGAATTTTCGGCAGCCGATGAAGTTCGTCGCGTCGACATGATTGCCGAGGCTCAGCAGGAAGCACGTCAGACTGGCGAACGTGCACGTTCGCGCAGAGGATCCCAGCATCCGCAGGTTGAAGGCGAAGGGAAGACTCATCGTCCGCGTCGTCGCCGTCCGCGTCGTCGTCATCCGACCAATAAGGAGAAGAGCGTTGAATAACGCGATTGTGGCCCTGGGTGCCAATCTCGGCGATACCGAAGCAACGATCACAGCCGCTGTCGAGGCTCTTGAAAAAGCGGACGGTATCGATGCCGTGAAGGTGAGCCGTTTTTATACGACAAGCCCGGTCGAATCCTCGGGGCCCGACTATCTCAATGCTGTGGCTACTGTCAGGACCAGACTTTCTCCTGACGAGCTGTTGCTTTTGTGTCAGCGTATTGAAAACGCTTACGGCCGAGTACGCCCGGCCGGAGTGATCAACGCTCCGAGAACGCTCGACTTGGATGTGATCGATTATGAGGGCATCCGC
>JAHHRG010000048.1 GCA_020025965.1 Sutterella sp. | reverse complement strand
CGATAGCTCGACACCGCGGCCGAGGCTTCGGGACCGTCTTCATCGCCCAAGATCATTAAAGCGGCTGCGGCATCGCCCGAGGCCAGAGTAGCGGCCACGTCGGCCAACAAAGCGCGCGGAAGGCGGTTGCTCATAGTTTTCTCCCTTTACTGGATTTTTTATCAAGGTGAAAATTATCGCAGAGTCCGTAGCAGGACATCCGTTTTTGTCATAAAAAGCACGAAATGAGCGACCTATCGACGGATTTGCTAAAGTGTGGGAAACTTCGGAGGAATTCAGAATGAAAAAGACTCTCATCGCGATGAGCGCAGCGGCCCTCCTACTCACGGGCTGCGGCAACGACAATGAAGTGGGTGACGTCTCACTCGGCCTCTTTACGCTCAAAGACATCAAGATCAATACCTTCGTCGACCCGCAGGTTCCAGGCGTAACTTGCCACGTCGCGAGTGTCGAAGCCAACCTCTCCTTGGCCGATCCGTCCGACAGCTCGGTCTCCTGCCGTCAGACGGGGCCGATCACGCCCGCCATGATTGCCGCCATCGACAAGTCGAAATCCGGGGAAGTCATCTTTAAGAAGTCAAAGAGCGTCTTCTTCAAAAACATGAAGATTCGCCGCATCTACGATGCCGAGACACAGACGCTACTTTACGTCTCCTACTCCACGAAGGAAACCACGGGCAGCTTCAAGCACAGCCTCTCCGCCGTTCCTCTCTGGGGCACCGAAGCCTACCGCATTGCGGTGCCGGCACCGACGGCGCAGTAAACCGTCAAAAAACACAAAGGCCGCTTCAATTGCTGAAGCGGCCTTTTCTTTTTCAAGAAAGACATGGCAAAAAGAAAGGCCTTCGTCGTCTACCGAAGGCCTTCTTTGGCGGGCTTTGATGCGAGCCTGCGTGGGCGGCTCAAGCCATCTTTATTTGTTTGCCCTTAATGCTGATCCTGCATGGGCGTTCTCCTTACCCGATATTGTTCGGGAAACGAGTGACCGAGAGAGGATTCTCACGGTGTGCCGATTTATCGGCGAGATTTTTCCTGCACTGGTTCGATCCTCCCAATGTTAGAGCTTTGCTTTGACTTTCGACATAAGAGGACAACGAAGAGCGGATCGTTCACTGAGGAACTTCTTTGCTTTTCGTTGTGATCAATATAACTCAAATTCAAACCGTTGTTAAGAGGCTGAGAAGCTCTTGAGGGTTTGTCCCCATACTCTACCTTACCCTCAAACCGCCCTCTTCTCTCGAAAATGTCGGGACTTGCTTTTTCCAGACTTCCGACTCTTGAGTGACATGCTCTACCTCTTTTCTCTTCAGAGACGACCTTTGCTTTCAACTCTCTGAACGCCGAACGGCACGCCAAAAAAAGGCCCTCGTGCGAACACGAGAGCCTTTGAGCATGGTTTGACTTCGAGCCTCCTCTCCACGAAGAGGCCTCGAAGTGGCGTTCCTTATTAACCCACGTAGCGGCGGGCGTTGCGGAACATGCGCATCCAACCGGAAGCGTCCGTCCATTCGGCCGGATGCCAGGAGAGCTGCATGGCGCGATGCGAGCGTTCCGGATGCGGCATCATGATCGTGAAGCGACCGTCGTCCGTCGTGACCGAGGTCAAGCCGCCCTTCGAACCGTTCGGGTTGAAGGGATAGCTTTCCGTGGCCGTACCGGTCGGGTCAACATAGCGGGCAGCCATCTTGACGAGAGCGGCGTCTTCCGGACGGATGAATTCCACGCGGCCTTCGCCGTGGGAGTTGACGATCGGCATCATGCTGCCGGCCATACCGTCAAAGAAGATGGACGGGCTTTCGAGAACTTCAACGTTCACGAGACGGGCTTCGAACTGTTCGGAAATATTGCGAACAAAGTTCGGCCAGTGCTTGGCACCCGGGTTCAGGTCACGCAACTGGCTCATCATCTGACAGCCGTTGCAGATACCGAGACCGAAGGTATCGCCGCGTTCGAAGAAGGTGCGGAACATTTCGACCATGGCTTCGTTGTGAAGAATGGTCTTGGCCCAGCCGCCGCCGGCACCCAGCACGTCACCGTAGGAGAAGCCGCCGGCGCAAGCGAGACCGACGAATTCGGACAAGTTGGCACGGCCCGTCAGAAGGTCCGTCATATGGACGTCGTAAGCATCGAAGCCGGCACGCGTAAAGGCAGCGGCCATTTCCGTCTGGCTGTTGACGCCCTGTTCGCGGAGAACGGCGAGCTTCGGACGAGCGCCCGAGAGAATCATCGGCGCGGCGATGTCTTCATTGACATCGAAGGTGGTCTTGGCAAAGAGACCCGTATCCTTCGCGTTTTCAATGCGAGCGTATTCTTCGTCGGCACAGGCGGGATTGTCGCGACCGCGGGCAATCTGCCAGGAAACGGCCGTCCAGGCCTTCTGCATGTCGACGCGCGTGAGCTTGGCGAGTTCCTTACCGCCTTCAACGATCGTCAAGGCGTCGTCGTGGTTCACTTCGCCAACGAAGTGGCAGAAGGACGTCAGACCGGCTTCACGCATCACTTCGGCAACGCGTTCGACCTTGTCGGCCGGAACCTGGAGCAAGGCACCCAATTCTTCGTTAAAGAGCGCGGCAAAGACGTCGGACTTTTCAGCGAGGCTCGTCACGTCCATCTTCACGCCCAAGTGGGAAGCGAAGATCATTTCAGCGACAGTGGCAGCGAAACCGCCGTCGGAACGGTCGTGGTAAGCGGCAATGAGGCCTTCGTTCGTCAGAACGCGAACGGCACCGACGAAGCGGGCGAGCGCGGCGGCATCGTCACAGTCGGGAGCTGTGTCGCCGAAGCGCTGAGCCACCTGAGCGAGGATGGAGCCGCCCATACGGGACTTGCCGTTACCGAGGTCAACAGCAACGAGAACGGACGGGATGTCCTTCAATTCAGGCGTCAGGGTCTTGGCGATGTCCTGAGCCGGAGCGGCAGCAGAGACAATCAGGGAGACCGGGGACGTCACGGACTTGTCGTCCCAAGCGGTGCGCATGGAGAGCGAGTCCTTACCGACCGGCACGGAAATGCCGAGCGAAACACAAAGGTCGCTTGCGGCCTTCACGGCGTCAAAGAGGCGGGCATCTTCACCGGCCGTACCGCAGGCAGCCATCCAGTTGCAGGAGAGCTTCACCTGCGGGAGCTTGATGTCGGCAGCTGTCAGGTTCGTCAAGGCTTCGCCGATCGCCATACGGGAGGCGGCAGCCGAGTCGATGACGGCGATCGGGGTACGTTCGCCCATGGCCATGGCTTCGCCCACGTTGGTTTCAAAGCCCAAAGCGGTCACGCCGCAGTCGGCCACCGGCACCTGCCAGGGACCCACGAACTGGTCACGGTTGACGAGGCCGCCAACGGAGCGGTCGCCGATCGTGATCAAGAAGGACTTCGAAGCCACGGTCGGGTGGCGAAGAACGTCGGTGACGGCCTTCGTGAAATCGAGACCTTCGCTCGTAAAGGCGTTGAGCTTCTTTTCTTCGTGCTTCACGTCGCGATGCATACGCGGAGCCTTGCCGAGCAAGACTTCCATCGGCATGTCGACGGCATCCTGTTCGCCCGGGCGCGTCAGCTTCAGCTGAGCTTCTTCGGTGATGTGACCGAGAACGGCAAACGGGCAACGTTCGCGTTCGCAGAAAGCCTTGAAGATATCGATCTTCGCGGGATCCAGAGCGATGACGTAACGTTCCTGAGATTCGTTACACCAGATTTCCAAGGGGCTCATGCCGGATTCTTCGACAGGCACCTTGGAGAGATCGAAGGTAGCGCCCTTTTCGGACAAATCGGCCAATTCCGGCATAGCGTTCGAGAGACCGCCGGCACCGACGTCGTGAATGGCGACGATCGGGTTTTCTTCACCCATTGACCAGCAACGGTCGATGACTTCCTGGGCACGGCGTTCCATTTCGGGGTTGCCGCGCTGCACGGAGTCAAAGTCAAGGGCTTCGGAGTTCTGACCGGTGGTCATGGAAGAAGCGGCGCCGCCGCCCAAACCGATGCGCATGCCCGGACCGCCCAAAACGATCAGAAGGCTGCCGACCGGAGGCACGTTCTTCTGCGTCTGGTCGTCGCGGATGTTGCCGATACCGCCGGCGAGCATGATGGGCTTGTGGTAGCCGTAGCGAACACCGCCCACATTGGCTTCGAACGTACGGAAGTAACCGAGGATGTTCGGACGACCGAATTCGTTATTGAACGCGGCACCGCCCAAGGGGCCGTCCGTCATGATGGAGAGCGGCGTAGCGATACGAGCCGGCGCACCGTACTTGGCGTCCGTCTTTTCGCCCGTCACGGTGTCCGTGTCGTTTTCAAAGCCCTGCGGAAGTTCCGGAAGATTAAGATTCGACGTCGTAAAGCCGCAAAGACCGGCCTTCGGACGAGCACCGCGACCCGTGGCGCCTTCGTCACGAATTTCGCCGCCGGAGCCCGTCGAGGCACCCGGGAACGGAGAAATGGCGGTCGGGTGGTTATGCGTTTCAACCTTAAAGACCGTGTGCGTCAATTCGTTCTTACGCTCGAAGACGCGACCGAATTCGTTGCCGGAGCCCGGACGCGGGTAAAGACGCGTCACTTCGGCACCTTCGAAAATGGCGGCGTTGTCGGCGTAAGCCGTGATGGTCCCCTGCGGAGCCATCTTGTGCGTACGGCGAATCATGCCGAAGAGCGTTTCTTCGCGTTCTTCACCGTCGATCGTCCACTTGGCGTTGAAGATCTTGTGACGGCAGTGTTCGGAATTGGCCTGAGCGAACATCATGAGTTCGACGTCGGTCGGATTGCGACCGGCCTTTTCAAAGGCATCGACCAGATAATCGATTTCGTCGGGGCTCATGGCGAGACCCATGTCGACGTTGGCGCGTTCGAGAGCCGGACGGCCTTCTTCCATCAAAGCGACGGTGGCCATCGGACGGCCGGCGAGTTCTACGAAGAGCTGTTCGCCTTCGAAATCTTCACCCACGACGGATTCGGTCATACGGTCGTGCAGGCAGGTGGCCAAAGCCGTCTTTTCTTCTTCCGTCACCGTGCCCTTCAAGGCAATGTTGTAAACCGTGCCGCGTTCAACGCGAAGGACGCCTTCGATCCCGCAGTTCTTCACAATATCGGTAGCCTTCGAAGCCCAGGGAGAAATGGTCCCCAGGCGCGGCACCACCATGAAGCTCAGATCGGCACGCACGTCTGCGGCCTTGTCGCCGTAGTCGAGCAAAGAAGCGAGACGATCGTGTTCGGCCGCCGTCAGTTCGCGCGAAGTGTGCACGAAATGATGGAAGCGACCCGAGACCGCTTCGACGGAGGACGTCACACGGCGAAGCGCGGCAAGAAAGCGCGCAGCGCGGAAGTCCGAAAGCGCACGGGCGCCGTCGAGTTCAAAAACCATACCGTTGTTGGTCGACATAAGTTTCCTCATAGTCGTCCGCCTTGAAGAGACCGCTTCGGGATGAAGCGGCGCGGACACAGGTTGGATATCAAAAAATTCTTTTTATTATAAAGGAAAGGAGCCTTTCCCACGACCCGTTCTATCGCGGTAAATGGCTATTGAAAGGGACTTTTCGCCCGTTCCGACCGCCCTTTAAACGAAAAAAACCGACGCTTTGCATTGGTTGCAAAACGTCGGTTTTTCTTTAAGGGAAGAGAGCCCTGACTTTATTGAGCCTTACTGTCGCGTCGGCGGATAAAGTGAAGGACCGTCACGGAGCCCAACATGGCGACCAAAGCCGTACCAAAGGACAACAGGAGGTTGGCATTGGAGAGCCCCGCCACGAGGTAACCCAAGGCGGCACAGCCGGCCACCAACAAGGCGTAAGGCGCCTGGGTCGAGACGTGTTCAATGTGATTACAGCCCGAACCTGCCGAGGCCAAAATCGTCGTATCCGAAATGGGCGAGCAGTGGTCGCCGAAAACGGAACCCGCAAGCGTAGCGGACAAGGCAACGAGCGTCAGCCCCGGGTCAATGGCTTCCACCACCGGCACCACGATCGGGATCAGGATACCGAAGGTACCCCAAGCCGTACCCGTCGAGAACGACAGGAAAGCTGCGAGGAGGAAGATGATGCAGGGCAGAAGAACCGACCATTCGGCACCGCCCGACGTCACGATCGACTGCACGAACAAAGGCGTCTGAAGCAAGTCGCGGCAAACGCCCGACAAGGTCCAGGCGAGCACCAAAATGATGTTGGCCGGAAGCATGAGCTTCATACCTTCCACGAGACCCGACATAAAGTCCGTGAAGGGAACAAGACCGCGCGGAACGTAAAGAAGGAAAGCCACGCCGACAGCACCGAAGGAAGCCCAAACGAGCGCGGACGAAGCCGAGGAATTACCCATG
The DNA here is from genome assembly GCA_020025965.1 of Sutterella sp. GTDB lineage: Bacteria > Pseudomonadota > Gammaproteobacteria > Burkholderiales > Burkholderiaceae_F > Sutterella. The sequence continues at coordinate 9,877 of JAHHRG010000048.1, read as the reverse complement.
GCACCGCCGAAGGTATGGTAGGCGGGATCCGCACCCCAGTAACCGCCGGAATACAGAAGAGACAAAACGGCGAAAACGATAAGACCCAAAATAGGAATCACCATATCCCAAACCGTACCGCGAGGATTGGCCTTCGGGGGTTCGGCACCGTGATTCTGCTGGGCTTCGTAAGGAGATTCTTCACCGCGAAGCGCACGTTCTTCAGCTTCGCGCATCGGACCGAAGTCGTAACCCGTGATGACGAGGAAAGCCACCATCAGGAGAGAAAGCAAAGCGTAGAAATTCCAGGGAATCGTCGCGACGAAAGCGGCCATATCGGATTCAAAAAGATGAGAACCCTGCAGAGAGGCACCCACAGCGGCGGCCCAGGAGGACACCGGCGCGATGATGCAGACGGGAGCGGCCGTAGCGTCGATGATGTAAGCCAACTTAGCGCGAGAGACCTTGAATCGATCGCAGATCGGGCGCATGACGGTACCGACCGTCAGACAGTTGAAGTAGTCGTCGATAAAGATGAGAAGCCCCAGGCCGGAAGTAGCGCCCAAAGCACTCTTGCGACCGGCGATCTTATTTTCGGCCCAATTGCCGTAGGCCTTGCTGCCGCCCGACATGGCGACTACATAAACCAAAGCGCCGAGGAGCGAGCAGAAAATGAGGATATTGAAGTCAACCTTGTTACCCATGGTGGTAAAGGTGCTTTCAATCGTCCCCATGAGGACGTTGCCGTCCGTGCCGATAGTGTAAATCAGCGTACCGGTCATGATACCGATGACAAGAGAAGACAACACTTCCTTTGTCATCAGTGCGAGGGCAATGGCGACGATCGGAGGAATAATCGAGAGCCAGCCGGCGTTAAACGGTTCCATGAAATGAATCCTTTGTTTTTTGTTTTGTTGCCCTCGATCAAAACCTCGGGTAACTGACATTGAACAGGTGGGAAAAAGACGGCCGCCACGCTTTCTTTGTTATCCGTCTCAAGAGCATGTGCGGCTGCCGGACATTTGTGCTTATTAGGGACACAATGCCAAACGGTGCGAAGTTTACCAAGATGTCGGCGGTTTGGGCGAGAAAATCCTACGATAAAAGCCTTATTTCATTGCCGTTTTGTCAGACTTTTCGCCGTTTTTCGCCGGTTTTGCCCTTCGCTTTCGGATTTTTTTATCGTCTTCCCTGAGTGAGCAAAGCAAAAAGGCGTCGATCGTCCTTCACGAACGAGACGCCTTTTTGTGAGATTTCAGCGTTTTTTGTCGTCTTCGATTAACGAGCGGTCGTCAAGCCTGCGCGACGGCAGGCCTCATTGACGACTTCATTCACGTTACCCTGAAGTTTCGCAATACGCGCGGCGCGAATGCATTCCCATTCGTCAACGGGGTAAGCGTTATTCCAAGCTTCGGCCAAGCGACGCTGCTTTTTACCCAGACGATAGCGATTTCCGTAGGTATCGGCCATGTAGAGCATGCTGCGCGCGATCTGCCCGCGGGCGCGTTCGGGCGGCTCCGCATGACGATCCTTGATCTTCATTTCGCAAGAACCGAAAGTGTTTTCAACGCCCGGCAGCATTTCATAGGTAAAGTTGGAACGAACGGCATTCACGGCCCCGACCGCCGGGTAGAGGTTATACATGTCGGCCTGCATCAGACGATATTCTTCGGACAACTCTTCCGCACAACGACGGCCTTTAAAGAAATGCCCCTTATTGTCGACGCAGCGACCCGATCCTTCGCGCCAGTATTCAAAACTGCGCCCGAAGTTTTCCGCAGGCACCACATGTTCCCATTCGACACGATTGGCACGCGCCTTATGCTTTTCGGTAAAGAACGTCGAAGGCAGATCGATGTTTTTTTTCTTATCAAACGAATATCCGCAATAAAGCGTCACGCGATGATCGAAGTAGACCTTCTTTTCCAGCATTTTTTTCGCTTCGCGAAAGTCGTCGTTCGTCGTATTGCCGGCTGAAAAAGCACTCGAGGCAAGCGTAGCGGACATGAGCCCCACTGCCGTCAATTCCAAAAGTCGCATGAAACGCATTTCTAGATATTCCAAAGAAAGAGTGATTCGAATGGTCCGAATTTTAGCGGTTGATTCGAGGAACCGCACGAATTCGGTTATCCTTGCTAAAGAAACCTGTCGTCCAGTCAAAGGAAGTACCCGCTTATGTTCAAAGCCTCCGCTCTATTCTTTTTGCTCTTCGGTCTTGTCGGCCTGCTCTTTCTCGGAAAAGGCCTTCTGCTCGCTTCGTCCGCCTCGCGTCTGTCCTCTCAGGGGCTGGAAACCGAAGCCGAAGTCGTCCGTGTTGACGTGAGAAAGCGTTTGGCACACAAGGATCAGACCGACTATTGGCAGCATTTCTACACCGAAGTCGTGACTTTTACCGCTTGGGACGGTCAAAAGGCGGAAGTCCGCCTTCCCGAAAAGAATGAAAAAGAAGCGCGTGCCAAGCCGGGCGACAAACTCATGATCCGCTACAACCCCGACAAATTGACGGAAGCAACTCCCGTGAAAGGCAACACGCTCTGGATGCAGGCGATCGGCCTCATCGTTCTGGGACTCGCCGCGGTCGCCGGTGCCGTCTTTATGGCTTGGCGAAAAGGCATTTTCTGATCGCCGACCTTTTAATGAGTTAATGAGCCGATACCGTTCGCCGGATCGGCTCTTTTCATTTCAGGACAGACCTCCAAGGAAGATCAGTCTGTCGGCTTTGTGACAAAATCGCCATCCTCCGCATGTTTGAAAATCTCCATCTCTTCAACAATCGAGCCTGCATTCGGGATATCCCCTAAAGGCGGTATCATCCGTTTTTACATCTCTTTCTTCTTTTTGTTTGAAAGAAAGGCAATCCTAGAGCAACTCCGCCGATTTCCGTAACGACAAAATCCCCTTGTTCAAGCCTCAAAATCCCTCGATTCCTCAGTCTCAGAATCGATTTTGACTGTACAACAGAAATCACAAACAACCATTCAGTTTTTTTAGTTTTTCCGAGTTACGCGTTGTCCCTTCTAGGTAAAAACCGTTCGGATTCGGAAAAAACCGATACTCGCTTCCCAACATTTTTTTCTTTTCGTCATATAATCCAATTTCATAGAAACACCTAAGGGTTAGCCCTAAGGCATAAAAAACAACCGGGGAAACGCCAAGCGTTCTCCCTGTTTGGTTTGAAGAGGTTAACGATGTCACATATCTTCGCAGGGATTTTCGGCGCAGCCGTGGGTGATGCTCTCGGCGTTCCTTACGAAAGAAAAAAACGCGACACCTTTATTGCTGAAGACATGATTGTCCAAGGCGGCCAACCGTGTCCGGTGGGGACGTGGTCCGACGATACGTCCACCTTGCTCGCGGAAATTGAAAGTCTCGGTCGCATCGGTCATTTTGACGATGCCGACGTGATGAACAACTTTTGTAGCTGGATTTACGGCGGCAAATTTACCCCGCACCAGGAAGCCTGGGGCGTCGGTCGTACGACGGCTTTGGCCGTTCAGCGTTTCCATGACGGCACGATGCCGTCCGAATGCGGCGGCAAAGACCTGCTCGACAACGGTAACGGCTCTCTCATGCGTATTCTGCCTTTCGCCCTCTTGAAGGACGAAAACCGCCTCGCGATCGCCGACCAGGCGGGGGCTCTGACGCATGCACACGAAATCAGCCGCTCCTGCTGTGCGGTGTTTGCTTCGATCATTGATCAGGTCGTCTCCGGTACGCCGTTACGCGATGCAATCGAACCTGCATTGCAGTCGCCCTTTGTTCGTCTCCCGGATCCGATCCTCGCACGCATCCGTACGATCGAATCTGCAGAACGTTCCGAAATTAAGAGTACGAGCTACGCCGTTGACACGCTGACCGCCGCTCTCTGGTGCTGTTTGAAGACCGACAATTATCCGGATGCCGTACTCTTGGCCGTCAACTTGGGTGACGACACCGACACGGTGGGTTGCGTGACGGGTGCTTTGGCGGGCGTCATGTACGGCATCAATGAAGAAGACGGTGTTTGCGAAGCGTGGATTCATGCCCTTTGCCGTAGCGACTGGATTCAGAAGCTCTGCGAAGACGTGGATTACCTGATGCGCTAAAGGCCACACTTGCGACAAACATGACGAAGCCGACGTGCTTGATGGCATGTCGGCTTTTTCTTACATCTTAAAACGAAAAGGCGGTCGAACACCGAAGTGCGCGACCGCCTGATAGGCCTCAAAAGAGACCCTTGCCCTACCGGGCGGACTAATCGAAATTAGTCCTTATTCTTGTTGTTCTTGAAGTAGATGCCTTCCTGGATATCGTGCGTACGAATCGTGAATATCTGATTCGTCAGGTCACGCGTAAGGGTTTCGGCATCCTTGATGACGCGAAGGTTCCAATCGTTGAGCATCTTGTCGGCCTTCTTGGCGTCGGTCTTCACAAGCTTCACGTAGGCGTCTTCAAACTTCTTCTGTTCGACGGCAGTCTTCGCTTCAAAGTCGCGGTAGGCCTTCTTCACGATCGGAGCGAGCTTGTCGTAGTCGGTCATGACCAAGGTCTGGAGCTTACGATAAGCCCAGTAGATCGATTCGTCATCGGCGTCCTTCGTGCCGATACCGTGGTTGGCCGGAACGGCGTCAAGACCCTGATAGTAAGGAACGTAGCAAGAGAGATCGGCCATACCCCAGGAGAGATAAATCACGGAACCGATTTCCTTCGGCAGCCACGGACGAACCTGCATCACGTGCGATTCGTAGGTACGGAAGACGCTGATCGGCCGCCACAGTTCATCGCCGCGCAATTCCTTACCGTACGGATCGTGAGCCGTACCGTCGTAGTGATTGCGAAGAACGTCCTTCATATTGTTGAGCGTCACCTTCTGGTCGGGCTTCAGATAGACCGGGAAGTTGCGGCCGTCGTCAGACTTCTGCTTCAAGCTCGGCGTGAGCATCGCCTGAATCTGGCAAACGCGCGGATCGTTGTAGACACGGTCGCGACCGTCGTCACGCGTATAGGCCTTCGAGAAGTTGAAGGCGCCGTCAGTCTTCGGGTTATAAAAGCCGTGCTGTTGAGCAAATTCGATCAGGTTCTTCGAACCCATGAATTCGTCGGTCTTCTTCGGATCGTATTCCTGGAAGCGGCCCTGGTTGCCGGAAGCAAAATATTTGTCCTTCGGCGTACGCTGTGCCATCCACTGATGGCCCGTACCGGTTTCGAAGTACCAAACGTCCTTCTGGTCAACCATGACGACACCGAAACCTTCGCCGGCACCGATCGTTTCAACGATGTGACCCAAAATGGCAATCCCTTCGCGAGCGGTCTTGGCACGCGGCAAGACGACTTCGGGGATATCGTCTTCAGTAATACCCGTTGCTTCGTTATAGGGGTCAATCTTCAGGAATTCGTCCTTCGCGAAAATGGATTCCGTCCCGGAGAAACCGACGCCCAGTTCGTTAAAACCAACGGCACCGTGGATCTGGGTCTGCCAGTTGGGAACCGTCGTATAACGAAGGCCGTTTTCAGGAAGCGGATATTCAAAGGCCGTCGCACCGTTGTGGTCCTTGGTGCGATACATGCCCTTCACATTCTTCGTTGCGGGATGAATGACAAAATGCTGTGCCTTCAAGGCGTTGCTGTCCGCAGCGCGGGCGATCAGGAAGGAACCGTCTTCAGTAGCACCTTCGCCGACCACCAAGGTGGTGCAGGCAAGAGCAGAAGTGGAAAGAGCGGCAGTCATGGCGACGGCCATCAGGGCTTTGCGGAAAAACATGGTCGTTTTTTTCCTATTTAGGCGCTCTCCTTACCGTTCTACAAGCTCGGTGCGAAAGCTCTTTTTTCCCGGCAATCCAACAATCCGAAAAATGGTGGAAAAAAGGCTTTTGATTAGGCATCGACAAAACCCCTCTCCTCACGACGAGGTTCTGTATTTGTGCTCCATAAACGGCAATTAGCGACGCACGATAACGATTGCTAAGAATTGCCAAAGACAGTATCGGATTGTAGTTATCGGACTCTCCTCATCGCATCAGGTAAACCCTAGCAATCGGGAAATCCCTTATAACCAATTACCTAGATCTCAATGATTCCTTTTTTGGTCTCCCATGCTCGGATTCATGTGATCCGATAACCGTTAAAAGTGCCTCAAACAAAACAATTATAAAAAACTTATTTCTTCGTTTTTTTCTTCTTGATGAGAGTGATTATCATTCACGATGCAACGCCAATTCCCTTTATTGAGAATTGTTTTCAGGTACTTCAAGTGTTTTCCCGAACTTTTAAGAGCGTATATCGGATATATCGAAAATTTCAATCACGGTAATTCAAAATGTCGGTATACTGCCTTTGACTTAATTAATACGATCAGGGCATCGGTCCGGCGTCTTACTTCCGTCATTCCTCCGAGCTCAAGGGTCACTCTTTGGCTGTCACCAAAAAGTCGCCCTTTGAACGCTCATTTCAACCCCCTCGACAAGAACTGCACGTTCAGGACCCCGAACGTAGCTAAAAGCCCGGGAGAATGCGTAAGGGATGGTTGAAAAAAGCCGGGCCGCCCTTTGGAGAACTCCTAATGTCCAAGCATCAGGATCAGAACATTCGTGTTGCCATTGACCTTGACAATCCCGCCGTCGAACGTATCGAGTCGAAATGCGTGAGTTGCCGTCTTTGTGCAGACATCTGTTCGAAATATATCGGCGTGAACAACGCCTATGATCTCGCCAAAACGGGTGACAAGTCCGTCTGCATCCACTGCGGTCAGTGCATTGCCGTCTGCCCGGTGGGTTCGCTTGTCATTAAAAATTCGATGGATAAGCTTCTCGCGGCCGTAGCCGACCCCGACACCGTTGTCGTGGTGTCAACGAGCCCTTCGGTGCGCGTCGGTTTGGGCGAAGCTTTCGGCATGCCCGAAGGTTCTTTCGTCGAAGGCCGCATGATCGAACTCGTTCGTCAGTTGGGTGCCGACTATGTGCTCGACACGAACTTTGCCGCCGACCTCACGATCTGTGAAGAAGCGAGCGAACTGATTGCCCGCCTCTCCGATAAAGAAGCCGCTCTTCCGCAGTTCACGAGCTGCTGCCCTGCTTGGGTCCGCTATTGCGAAACCTTCCATCCGGATATGATCGGCCATTTGTCGACTGCGAAGAGCCCGATCGGCATGCAAGGCCCCACGATCAAAACGTGGTGGGCGAAGAAGATGGGCATTGACCCGAAGAAAATCTTCAATGTCGCTCTGACGCCCTGTACCGCCAAGAAGGCGGAAATCGAACGCGGCGAAATGAATGCCGTCGGCCGTCACTTGGGCGACGCAACGATCCGCGACATGGACTGCGTCATCACGACAACCGAGTTGGCCGATTGGGCCAAGGCCAAGGGAATCGACTTTGAAAGTCTGGCTGACAGCAAGTTCGATTCCTTTATGGGTCAGGGTTCGGGTGCCGGCGTCATCTTCGGCAACACCGGAGGTGTGATGGAAGCCGCACTGCGCTTTGCCGCTCAGAAATTGACGGGCACGGTTCCGGCCGAGCTTCTCAATTACGAACGGGTTCGCGGCCTGACGAACGTCATGGACGCATCGCTCGAGATTGCCGGTACGACGGTCAACGTCGCCGTCATTTACGGAACGGCCGCAGCCGGCGAATTCCTCAACAAACTTCGTGCCGGTCAGCTCGACAAAACCTATCAGTTTGTAGAAGTCATGACCTGTCCGGGCGGTTGCATTTCCGGCGGTGGTCAGCCCAAGCCCGGGTTTAACAATGCCGACGACATTCGTCAGGCACGAATTGACAGTCTTTATGCACGCGATGCGGCTCTCGAATGCCGCACGAGTGCCGATAACGCCGAAATTCAGGCACTTTACGAAGAGTTCTACGGAGAACCCCTTTCCGAACTTGCCGAAGAACTGCTTCACACTCATTACACCGACAGAAGTCGGGATTTAGGAGAAACTACCATGTCCAAATATCGCTGCAAGGTTTGCGGTTACATCTACGAAGGCGACGAACTGCCCGCCGATTACATCTGCCCGCTCTGCAAGAAGGGGGTTGAAGTTTTTGAAAAGATTGAAGAAAAGCCGGCTGCTACGGGTGCCAAGACCCTTGCCGGTACGAAGACCGAAAAGAACCTTCAGACCGCTTTTGCCGGCGAATCCCAGGCTCGCAACAAGTACACCTACTTCGCCGAAGTTGCCAAGCGCGAAGGTTACGAACAGATCGCCGAGATATTCCTCACGACCGCTCGTAACGAACAGGAACACGCCCGTCTCTGGTTCTCCGCTTTGGGCGGCATCGGCGGTACGGCTGCCAACCTCAAGGCCGCTGCCGAAGGTGAAAACTATGAATGGACGGACATGTACGACACGTTCGCCAAGGAAGCTGAAGAAGAAGGCTTCCCGGAACTCGCCGCCCGCTTCCGCGCCGTCGGTGCCATCGAACGCGCTCATGAAGAACGCTATCGCAAGCTTTTGAACAATGTTGAAATGCAGCAGGTCTTCGAAAAGGCCGGCGAATGCATGTGGGAATGCCGCATCTGCGGTCACCTCGTCATGGGCAAGAAGGCCCCTGAAGTTTGCCCGGTTTGCGGTTATTCTCAGGCCTACTTCGAAGTACGTGCTACAAACTACTAATTACGTACCGCTTACTCGTTAGGTAATTAACATCCCCGTAAATCCCTAGATGTGTAAGGGATTTACGGGGTTTTTGCTTTCTATCTACTTATTTTTCCGAAAATTTATACGGATTTGACTGTGGAGCAGAATAATTTTGCTTCCTTTAATGCCCCACACTCAAACCATGTCACAAGTCACCTCAAAAAATATCCCCCTCCTCCCAATCGGCAGGCACTCTGTTTAACGAAACCTCCACGTCTAGGTTCGTGAAAACTCCCGCACCTTTGTCCTTCGCTATCAGTTTGCCGGACGCAAGCGCGACCTTCACCTGGGGACTCACCCCACGGTTACGGTCACAGCCAAGCAAGAAGCGGCCAAGTGTCGTGCCCTTCTCGCCAGAGGAATCGACCCTCTCGAAGTTCGTCAGGCAAACCGCGATACCCATTCCACACGAGCAATCACCTTCGGCACCTGCGCCGACCATTCGCTAGAAACCATCTTTGAGTCGCGACAGCTCAATGAAAATACTCAAGCCTCGTGGCGCGGCCCTATGCGAAACCACATTCTCTCGGTGCTGAGAAATAAACCCATTTGCCAAATAATGGTGCAGGACATTTGCGAAGTTCTCGATCCTCTAAGGGAGAAAAAGACAACCCTCGCCTCTAAGATTCGAAGTCAGCTCGAATCCATAATGACGCTTGCAAAACGTGAGGAACTTTACATTGGTGAAAATCCCGCGACCTGAAAGGGAAACCTAGAGGCGTTTTTCCCTCCGATCAGTAAAGTTCATCGGCGACAACATCAAAAAGCATTTACCGTTGAGGAGCTAACCAAACAAATTCAAGCGAGCCTTGAGCTAAATAGACCCGTTCACAACGCCTTCGTTTTGGGCGCACTGACCGCAACCCGAGCCGTTCCGCGTTCCTCTCTCCGATCAGGCAATTGATCTTCTCAACAGAATCACCCCTGAGAACGAGTACATATTTGCTAGCAGTTACTGTCAAGGCAAACCCTTCTCGATACTACGTCAGTACCATGGTCCTCTACGTATCAGGAAAATCAGCCACGATGCACGGTTGTCGATCGACGTTTCGCGATTGGTGCGCGCGAGAAGGAATTGCTGATGCGATTGCAGAGAAATGCTTAATGCACTCACTTCGGTCCCTTCAGGCGATCTATCAGCGAAACGACCTAACTTGAGCGCAGGCGTATCGTCATGCAGAAATGAGCGATACGATTCTTCCCAAATAACAAAAAGCCCCCCGCCAAGATGAACTATCCCCAGAAAGTGAGACACCTTTCTAGGGATATTTTGTATGGCAAAGG
>JAHHRG010000047.1 GCA_020025965.1 Sutterella sp. | reverse complement strand
TGCCCACGTTAACGTGGGGCTTGGTACGTTCAAACTTACCCTTGGCCATTTTTGGTCCTTAACAGAGAGGGGTTAAAAAACAGTTCTATTGTAAAACTTACTTCGTCTTGTCGGCGACAATGGCGTCGGCAACGTTACGCGGAGCTTCAGCATAGTGCTTAAACTGCATCGTGTACGTGGCGCGACCCTGCGTCAACGAACGGAGCTGCGTGGCGTAGCCGAACATCTCAGCGAGCGGCACTTCAGCACGAATGATCTTGCCACCGCCGACGAGGTCGTCCATACCCTGGATCATACCGCGACGAGAAGAAAGGTCGCCCATAACGTCGCCCATCTTTTCTTCCGGCGTTTCGACTTCGACAGCCATGATCGGTTCAAGAAGAACCGGAGAGGCCTTACGCATACCGTCCTTGAAAGCCATGGAGGCAGCCATCTTAAAGGCGTTTTCGTTCGAGTCAACTTCGTGGTAGGAACCGAAGTGGAGCGTGACCTTCACGTCCACAACCGGGTAGCCAGCGAGAACACCAGCCTTGAGCGTGTCTTCGACACCCTTCTGAACGGCCGGGATATATTCGCGGGGAACCACACCGCCCTTAATAGCATCAACGAATTCGAAGCCCTTGCCCGGTTCCATCGGTTCAAGCTTGAGCACGACGTGACCGTACTGACCGCGACCACCGGACTGCTTGGCGAACTTGCATTCGGCATTTTCGACAACAGACTTGATGGTTTCGCGATAAGCAACCTGAGGCTTACCAACAGTAGCGTCGACATTGAATTCACGACGCATACGGTCAACGAGAATTTCCAGATGGAGTTCGCCCATACCAGAAATAATGGTCTGGCCAGATTCTTCGTCGGTGCGGACACGGAAGGACGGGTCTTCCTGGGCAAGACGGTTCAGAGCGAGAGCCATCTTTTCCTGGTCAGCCTTGGTCTTCGGTTCGACAGCCTGAGAAATAACCGGATCCGGGAATTCCATGCGTTCAAGAATGATCGGAGCGTCGAGAGCAGCGAGCGTGTCACCAGTCGTGACAGACTTCAGGCCAACAGCAGCGGCAATGTCACCAGCTTCAACAAACTTGATTTCCTTACGTTCGTTGGCGTGCATCTGGAGCAAACGACCGATACGTTCCTTCTGATTCTTAACAGAGTTGACAACCGTGTCACCAGAGTTAAGAACGCCGGAGTATACGCGCAAGAACGTGAGCTGGCCGACGTACGGGTCAGTCATGATCTTGAAAGCGAGAGCGGAGAAGGGAGCGTCGTCAGAGGCTTCACGCGTGCAGGGCTTATCGTCAAGGTCAAAACCTGCAACCGGCGGAATGTCCGTCGGAGCCGGGAGGAACTGAACGACGCCGTCAAGCATACGCTGTACACCCTTGTTCTTGAAGGCGGTACCGCAGAACATCGGCTGAATTTCGCAAGCGATCGTACGAGCACGGATACCAGCAATGATGTCTTCTTCAGAAAGGTCGCCTTCTTCGAGGTACTTGTTCATCAAGTCTTCGGAAGCTTCAGCGGCAGTTTCGACGAGCTTTTCGCGCCATTCCTGAGCCTGGTCAACCAATTCAGCGGGAACATCGATGTAGTCGAACTTCATACCGTGAGAAGCGACGTCCCAAATGATGCCCTTCATCTTGATGAGGTCAACGACACCCTGGAAGTTATCTTCAGCACCGATAGGAATAACGATCGGGCACGGATTGGCCTTGAGGCGAAGCTTCATCTGGTCATAGACCTTGAAGAAGTTAGCGCCAGTGCGGTCCATCTTGTTCACGAAGGCAAGACGGGGCACCTTGTACTTGTTAGCCTGACGCCAGACGGTTTCAGACTGGGGCTGAACACCGCCCACAGCACAGTAAACCATGACAGCGCCGTCAAGAACACGCATGGAACGTTCAACTTCAACCGTGAAGTCAACGTGGCCCGGGGTGTCAATGACGTTGAGACGGTAAGCCGGCCACTGCATTTCCATACCATGCCAGAAGGCGGTGGTCGCAGCGGACGTGATGGTAATACCGCGTTCCTGTTCCTGTTCCATCCAGTCCATGGTGGCAGCACCGTCGTGCACTTCACCAATCTTGTGGTTCACACCCGTATAAAACAGGATGCGTTCGGACGTGGTGGTCTTGCCCGCGTCAATGTGGGCAGAAATACCGATGTTGCGATACTGCGAGATCGGAGTTTGACGAGCCATTTAAGGTCCCTCTTTGGTAATAAGCTGCATGAAGACTCACTCCATGCAGCCAATCGAATATTAGAAGCGGAAGTGCGAGAAGGCCTTGTTGGCTTCAGCCATACGATGGACTTCGTCGCGCTTCTTCATAGCGCCGCCACGGCCTTCGGCCGCGTCGAGCAATTCGCCGGCGAGACGCTCCGGCATGGACTTTTCAGAACGCTTCTTGGCAGATTCACGGAGCCAGCGCATGGCGAGAGCCAAGCGACGGACGGGACGAACTTCAACCGGAACCTGGTAGTTGGCACCGCCAACGCGGCGGGACTTAACTTCCACCAACGGACGGACGTTATTGAGCGCGGTGGTAAACACTTCAAGCGCGTTCTTGCCAGTCTTTTCTTCGATCTGCTGAAGGGCACCGTAAACGATGCGTTCGGCCACGGCCTTCTTGCCATCAAGCATGATCACGTTAACAAACTTAGTAATTTCGACGCTGCCGAACTTCGGGTCGGCAAGCACTTCGCGTTTCGGAACTTCGCGACGACGGGGCATTTGATTTCCTCTTTCGTGTCTTCAGTCTTCATCTCGACTCAAAAAAATTGCTAACGAGTCGAGACGTTTTGTTTTTGATGCAATCCCATGGATTGCGACTTACTCGGCCGAATCCTATGAATACGACCGTTTGTCCACGGCGTTACGCCGCGAGTGTTACGCAGCCTTCGGGCGCTTGGCACCGTACTTGGAGCGGGCCTGCTTACGATCCTTGACACCCTGGGTATCCAAGGAGCCACGAACGATGTGGTAACGCACACCAGGCAAGTCCTTCACACGACCGCCGCGGATAAGCACGACAGAGTGTTCCTGAAGGTTGTGGCCTTCACCACCAATGTAAGAAATGACCTCAAAGCCGTTGGTCAAACGCACCTTAGCAACCTTACGAAGAGCCGAGTTCGGCTTCTTCGGGGTCGTGGTGTACACACGAGTGCAAACGCCGCGCTTCTGCGGGCAGTTCTTAAGAGCGGGGCTCTTGCTCTTGTCGTGCGTGAGCTCACGGGGCTTGCGAACAAGCTGGTTAATAGTAGGCATAAACGTCCGTCTAAAACTAAAAAATAATCCACACCTTTGCGGATTAAGGTTATAAACGCTCCGGAAGTACCCTATTCTCCTCGAACAGCCTAGCCAGAGAGGCGAAAAGACGATTCGATAGAGGGGCAACCCCCGAAAAGCAACAAATTTTCGACCAAATTAAGCCCGGTGTCAAGCGCGAAGGGGCTAATTTTTCAGGAAAAAAAGCCGCCCGAGCCTCGTTGAGAGGTTCGAGCGGCTACTTTCTGCTTCACTGAATCTGGCTTATAGCCTGTTATTCAGTCTTTTCCGATTCTTGAGCTTCCGACTTAGCAGAGACTTCGTCAACCTTGGCGTCTTCAGCCTTAGATGTTTCAGCCTTCACTTCACCATCTTCCGTCAACGTGACGCCCATGGCGCTCGCAAACGGATTAACGGCAGCCGTCGGTTCAAGGAACGGATTTTCCGGTTCGGTCGTGACCTGCAATTCCGTCATTTCGATGTCCTGCTTTTCGGCCATTTCACGAGCCTTGTGAGCCTTGTGGTATGCAAGACCCGTACCAGCAGGAATCAAACGACCAACGATCACGTTTTCCTTCAGACCACGAAGTTCATCACGCTTGCCCATGATGGCAGCTTCTGTCAATACACGCGTCGTTTCCTGGAAGGAAGCCGCGGAGATAAAGCTGTCCGTAGACAAGGAAGCCTTTGTAATACCGAGAAGCACATTGTCATACATAGCCGGACGCTTGCCGAGAGCGACCACACGATCGTTTTCGTCCAGCATTTCAGAACGTTCGACCTGTTCACCCGGGATGAAGCGCGTATCGCCCGGATCCGTGATCTGGACACGGCGGAGCATCTGACGAACAATCACTTCAATGTGCTTGTCGTTGATCTTCACACCCTGAAGACGGTACACATCCTGAACTTCGTCCACGATGTAACGAGCGAGTTCTTCAATACCGAGCAAACGCAGAATATCGTGCGGATCGGCAGGACCGTCAACGATTTCTTCACCCTTCTGAACAACCTGACCGTCATGGACGAGAACAGTCTTGTCCTTGCTGATCAGCGTTTCGTGGGCAACACCATCGCTACCAGTCACGATCAAGCGCTGCTTACCCTTCGTTTCCTTACCGAAGGTGACGGTACCCGTCACTTCAGCGAGCATACCAGCATCCTTCGGGCTACGGGCTTCGAAGAGTTCGGCCACACGCGGCAAACCACCGGTAATGTCTCGAGTCTTCTGGGATTCGACCGGGATACGTGCAAGCACTTCACCCATGCCAACTTCCTGACCATCGCGAACCTGAACGAAAGCGCCAACCGGGAGTTGAATGGTCACAGCGTGATCAGTGCCCGGAATCTTCACTTCGTTACCTTCAGCGTCAATCAAGTGGACCACCGGACGGAGAATGCCCGTCGTAGCGCCCTTACCCTTGCCCTTTGCAGCAGAAGCGGAGCGCTTGGAGTCAATCACGACCAAGGAGGACAAACCAGTCACTTCGTCAACCTGGTTCATCACCGTGACGTTTTCGATCACATTATCGAACTTAATCGTACCAGCGTATTCCGTGATAATCGGACGAGTCATCGGATCCCAGTTAGCGAGCTGCTGACCCGGCTTAACAGCCTCATCCTGTTTCACGAGCAACGTGGCACCATAGGGAACCTTATGGCGTTCGCGTTCGCGACCGTTTTCCGTAATGATGATTTCACCAGAACGGGAAATGTCAATCAGATCACCCTTGGCGTTCTGCACGAAGCGCATAGCGCTCGAGTAACTCACAACACCACCAGACTTGGCTTCAACACTCGAAGCAACTGCTGCACGCGAAGCGGCACCACCGATATGGAACGTACGCATGGTCAGCTGAGTACCCGGTTCACCAATGGACTGAGCAGCAATCACACCGACAGATTCACCAGCGTTGACGAGCGTACCGCGACCCAAGTCGCGGCCGTAACACTTGGCGCAAAGGCCGTAACGCGTTTCGCAGGTAAGCGGCGTACGAACTTTAACCATATCGATGTTGTACTTATCGATCAAGTCACAGACATCTTCGTCGATCAACGTGCCAGCCTTGATAACAATTTCATCCGTATCCGGGTCAAGCGTATCGATAGCCGTAACACGACCGAGAACACGATCACGCAGGGCTTGAATAACTTCACCACCCTCAACGAGAGCACGCATTTCAACGCCGTTTGTCGTACCACAATCGTCTTCGGTAACAACAAGGTCCTGCGTAACGTCAACCAGACGACGCGTCAGGTAACCGGAATTAGCGGTCTTCAAGGCCGTGTCGGCCAGACCCTTACGAGCACCGTGAGTCGAAATAAAGTACTGGAGAACGTTAAGACCTTCACGGAAGTTAGCGGTAATCGGCGTTTCAATAATGGAGCCGTCAGGCTTCGCCATCAAACCACGCATACCAGCCAACTGACGAATCTGTGCAGCGGAGCCTCGGGCACCGGAGTCAGCCATCATATAAACGCTGTTGAACGATTCCTGAGAAACCTTCTTACCGTGACGATCGATCGTCGGTTCGGTAGAAAGCTCCTGCATCATCACTTTACCGACCTGATCAGCCGTACGACCCCAAATGTCCACCACCTTGTTGTAGCGTTCGCCCTGGGTCACGAGACCAGACGTATACTGGGATTCGATTTCCTTGACTTCCTGCTCAGCGGCTCGAACCAAGGTTTCCTTCTGAGCCGGGACTTTCATGTCACCGACGCAAATGGAAATACCAGCACGCGTGGAAAGGCGATAACCGTTGTTCTTCAGAGCATCAGCGAAGATCACAGTCGCGCGAAGACCACACTTGCGGAAACAGCGATTGATAAGCTTGGCGATTTCCTTCTTCTTGAGAGTAACGTTGAGTTCCTTGAAACTCATGCCTTCCGGAAGGATTTCAGACAAGAGAGCGCGACCAACCGTCGTTTCGTATCGAACGATCTTCGGTGTCTTTTCACCAGTTTCCTTGTTGAGGTCGTATTCCTTGATACGAACAGTACAACGCGTCTGGAGTTCAACAACTTTATTGTCCCAAGCACGCTGAACTTCTGCCACGTCGGCAAAGAACATGCCTTCGCCCTTACCGTTGATCTTTTCACGCGTAGCGTAGTAAAGACCCAAGACCATGTCCTGAGACGGAACAATCGAAGGATCACCGTTAGCCGGGAAAAGCACGTTATTGGAAGCCATCATCAAGCTACGAGCTTCGAGCTGAGCTTCAAGAGACAACGGAACGTGAATAGCCATCTGGTCACCGTCGAAGTCGGCGTTAAAAGCCGCACAAACGAGCGGATGCAACTGCAGGGCCTTGCCTTCAATTAGCTTCGGTTCAAACGCCTGAATACCCAAACGGTGCAACGTAGGAGCACGGTTGAGCATCACCGGGTGTTCGTAAATAACCTCTTCAAGGATGTCCCAAACGACCGGATCCTGATTGTCCACCATCTTCTTGGCAGCCTTTGGCGTCGGAGCGAGACCGCGCAAAACCAACTTATTGAAGATGAAGGGCTTGAAGAGTTCAATAGCCATCAACTTCGGTACACCACACTGGTGCAGACGAAGTTCAGGACCAACCGTAATAACTGAACGACCAGAGTAGTCAACACGCTTACCCAACAGGTTCTGACGGAAACGACCGCTCTTCCCCTTGATCATGTCTGCAAGAGACTTAAGCGGACGCTTATTAGCACCCGTCATGGCCTTACCGCGACGACCGTTGTCGAGCAGGGAGTCCACAGCTTCCTGAAGCATGCGCTTTTCGTTGCGCACGATGATATCAGGAGCCTTGATTTCAAGGAGACGCTTCAGGCGGTTGTTACGGTTGATGACGCGACGATACAAATCGTTCAGGTCGGAGGTCGCAAAACGGCCACCATCCAGTGCCACAAGGGGACGGAGATCCGGCGGCAATACAGGAAGAACCGTCATGATCATCCACTCAGGCTTGATACCAGAACGCTGGAAGCCTTCAAGTACCTTGAGGCGCTTTGCAAACTTCTTGATCTTGGCTTCGGAAGAAGTTTCCTGAAGCTCGGTACGAAGACGTTCAACTTCAGAGTCGATATCAATCGTACGAAGGAGTTCGCCGATAGCTTCAGCACCCATCATCGCCTTGAAATCGTCACCGAATTCGGTGGTGGCACTGATGAAGTCTTCTTCAGAAAGAAGCTGACCGCGCTCAAGCGTCGAAAGTCCCGGATCAACGACGATATAGGCTTCAAAGTAAAGGACTCGTTCAATATCGCGCAAGGGGATATCGAGCACCATACCCATACGACTCGGCAGGCTCTTCAAGAACCAGATGTGAGCCACAGGGCTGGCAAGGTCAATATGCCCCATGCGTTCGCGGCGAACCTTGGCGAGCGTCACTTCGACGCCGCACTTTTCACAGATCACACCGCGGTTCTTGAGGCGCTTGTACTTCCCGCAAAGGCATTCGTAGTCCTTCGTCGGGCCAAAGATCTTGGCGCAAAAGAGACCGTCGCGTTCCGGCTTCTGCGTACGATAGTTAATCGTTTCCGGCTTCTTGACTTCACCGTAAGACCAGGAGCGGATCTTTTCAGGGCTAGCAAGCCCGATACGGATCGCGTCGAAATGATCATCCGACTGAACCTGGTTGAAAATATCGTTAAGCGGCATACTCATCGCTTAATTTTCCTCTCTTAGTTCTTGACGAGGTCGATGTCAATACCCAACGACCGGATTTCTTTGACCAACACATTGAAGGACTCGGGCATGCCGGCTTCAATCTTGTGATCACCCTTGACAATGTTTTCGTACACCTTCGTTCGGCCGTTGACGTCGTCAGACTTGACCGTAAGCATTTCCTGAAGGACGTAAGAAGCACCGTAAGCTTCGAGAGCCCAAACTTCCATTTCACCGAAACGCTGACCGCCGAACTGAGCCTTACCACCGAGCGGCTGCTGGGTAACCAGCGAGTACGGGCCGGTAGAACGAGCGTGCATCTTGTCGTCAACCAAGTGATGGAGTTTCAGGTAATGCATGAAGCCGACTGTAACCGGACGTTCAAAAGCTTCACCCGTGCGACCATCATACAGACGAGCCTGGGTCTTGTCTTCAGTCAGTTCGAGTCGCTTGGCTTCGTCATCCGGGAAGGCGAGGTCGAGCATCATGCGAACCTGTTCTTCCGTCGCACCGTCGAACACTGGGGTTGCAAACGGAACGCCATTACGAAGATTCTTGGCCATCGTCATGATTTCATCATCAGTCAGACTGTCGAGATCTTCAGTCTTCCCAGTGCGGTTATAAACTTCATTCAAGAAGTCGCGAATCTGGCGAACCTGTTCGGTCTTGAGCATCTCTTCAATGCGCCAACCGAGCCCCTTGGCCGCCCAACCGAGATGGACTTCAAGAACCTGCCCGATGTTCATACGGGAAGGCACCCCCAAAGGATTCAAAGCAATATCCGCGGGACGTCCGTCAGCCATATACGGCATGTCTTCAACCGGACAAATCTTAGAAACCACGCCCTTGTTACCGTGACGACCGGCCATCTTGTCACCAGGCTGCAGACGACGACGTTCGGCAATGTACACCTTGACCATCTTCATCACGCCCGGGGGCAATTCGTCACCACGAGTGAGTTTGTCCTTCTTGTTGTCGTATTTAGCGTCATTCTGCTGACGAGTTTCTTCAATAGCCTTCTTCGTCAGATCGATAGCCTGCTGAGCGTTTTCGTCTTCCATGCGGAGATCAAAAAGCGCATAGCCTTCAAGACCGGCAAGGATTTCTGCATTGAGTTCTGCACCAACTTCAACGCCTTCGATACCACCAGCAACCTTGAAACCGACCAACTGACGACGCAAACGGTCAAACGCGTCACGTTCAACAATGCGAAGCTGATCATCCAAGTCACGGCGATAGCGCTTCAGAGCTTCGTCAATAATGCTTTCAGCACGCTTGTCACGCTTGACGCCGTCACGCGTGAAGACCTGAACGTCGATCACCGTACCAGTCATACCAGACGGAACACGCAAAGACGTGTCCTTCACGTCGGAGGCCTTCTCACCGAAGATAACGCGGAGAAGCTTTTCTTCTGGGGAAAGCTGCGTTTCTCCCTTCGGAGTTACCTTACCAACGAGAACATCGCCAGCCTTGACTTCCGCGCCGATAAAGACAATGCCGGAGTCATCAAGACGGGAGAGCTGGTTTTCGGAGAGGTTCGAAATATCGCGCGTAATTTCTTCAGGTCCAAGCTTCGTATCGCGAGCGACTACGGAGAGTTCCTCGATATGAATAGACGTATAGCGATCATCAGCAACAACACGTTCCGAAATCAGCACCGAGTCTTCGTAGTTGTACCCGTTCCACGGCATGAAAGCGATAAGCATATTCTGACCGAGAGCGAGTTCACCCGTATCGGTAGAAGCACCGTCAGCCAACACATCACCCGCTTCGACCTTGTCACCCTTGACAACGATCGGACGCTGATTGATGTTTGTGGACTGGTTGGAACGCGTGAACTTCTGCAGGTTATAGATGTCCACACCGGTTTCGCCAGCAATGCTTTCTTCATCGTTAACACGAATAACCACACGATTCGCGTCAACGTAGTCAACGATACCGCCACGGCGAGCCTGAACTGTCGTCTTGGAATCTACAGCCACCGTACGTTCGATACCCGTACCGACGACCGGCTTTTCCGGACGCAAGCAGGGAACGCCCTGACGTTGCATGTTCGAACCCATCAAAGCACGGTTTGCGTCATCGTGTTCCAAGAACGGAATCAAGGCAGCAGCGCAGGAAACGATCTGAGACGGAGCAACGTCCATGAACTGGATACGTTCAGGGCTAGCAAGAACGAATTCGCCATTGTCACGAGCAGAAACAAGTTCTTGCGTGAGACGACCGTTTTCGTCCATTTCTGCGTTAGCCTGGGCGATGATGTAACGACCTTCTTCGATGGCAGACAGATAGGAGATTTCCTTTGTAGCAACACCATCAATCACCTTGCGGTACGGCGTTTCGAGGAAGCCGTATTCGTTAAGGCGAGCATAAAGAGCCAGAGAGTTAATCAGACCGATGTTAGGGCCTTCAGGCGTTTCAATCGGGCAAACACGACCGTAGTGAGTCGGATGCACGTCTCGAACTTCGAAGCCAGCGCGTTCTCGCGTCAAACCACCCGGGCCAAGAGCAGAAATACGACGCTTATGCGTGATTTCAGACAACGGGTTCGTCTGGTCCATAAACTGCGAGAGCTGGCTGGAACCGAAGAATTCGCGAATAGCGGCGCTGATGGGCTTCGAGTTAATAAGGTCCTGCGGGGTAAGACCGTCGCTTTCCGCCTGATTGAGACGTTCCTTAACAGCTCGCTCTACGCGCACGAGGCCGGAGCGGAACTGGTTTTCGGCAAGTTCACCAACACAGCGGACACGACGATTGCCCAAGTGGTCAATGTCGTCGACACCGTTAACAACGCACGTACGGGCAACACCTTCTTCGTCGAAGAGCTCGACAGTGTCCTGGCCGTTACGCAAAGCAACGAGAACGGCCATCGTATCGATGATGTCTTCGTTGGTCAGCGTCATCGCACCAGTGGCACCTTCGCGAGCAAAACGAGCGTTAACCTTCATACGGCCAACGCGCGAAAGATCATAAGCTTCGGCATCAAAGAAGAGACGATTAAAGAGAGCCTCAACAGCATCTTCCGTGGGAGGTTCTCCCGGACGCATCATGCGATAGATCGCAACGCGAGCGGCGAGCTGGTCCGGAGTATCGTCGAGTCGAAGCGTATTGGAAATATAGGCACCGTGATCGAGTTCGTTTGTAAAGAGCGTTTCGATTTCGGAAACCTTGGCAAGACGAAGTTTGTCGAGTACGTCGGCCGTGATTTCGTCGTTGCAGTTAGCAATGACTTCACCCGTTTCTTCGTCAAAGACATTCTTGGCAAGAACACGACCAATCAAATAATCGTCCGGAACCTTGATATCGGTCACACCGGCCTTCGTCAAGTCGCGGATATGCTTCGCGGTGATGCGCTTACCCGTCGGAACAATTTCCTTGCCGTCATCGGCATAAATCGGGAAGCTGGCAGTCTGGCCCTTCAAACGTTCAGGGATGAACGGAAGAGAAGCACCGTTGGCACGGAGCGTAATCGTGTCGAAGTTGAAGAAGCGCGTGAGGATGTCTTCCGGCGTAAGGCCGATCGCCTTAAGCAGAATCGTACCCGGCATCTTGCGACGACGGTCAACACGGAAATAGAGGATATCCTTAGCGTCAAATTCGAAGTCAAGCCAGGAACCGCGGTAAGGAATCACACGAGCGGAGAAGAGCAACTTACCAGAAGAGTGCGTCTTACCCTTGTCGTGTTCAAAGAAAATCCCGGGGGAACGGTGCAACTGACTGACAATTACACGTTCGGTACCGTTGATGATGAATGAACCCTTTTCGGTCATCAACGGGATTTCGCCCATATAAACGTCGTTTTCGCGAATTTCCTTGACCGTTTCGGCCTTAGGAGCGTCACGATCGAAAATTTCGAGCTGGATCTTGGCACGCAGGCGGCTGCAATATGTCAGACCGCGCAACTGGCATTCGGCCACGTCAAATTCCGGTTCGGCGAGGTTGTAATCGACGAAACGAAGACGAGCATATCCGTTATGACTAGTAATGGGGAAGATGGAAGAAAAGGCTGCCTGAAGACCATATTCGGGCTTACGGTCTTGAGGAGGGACATTCACCTGCAGGAATTCTTCGTAGGAACGAAGTTGAGTATCAAGCAGGGAAGGCACTTCAAGGACGCTCGGGCGAGAGGCAAAGCTCTTGCGGATGCGCTTCTTTTCAGTGAACGAGTACGACATGGACACTCCGTTCGACACTAGGGATGAGCCAACTGATGTCCGGGTTACGCTTCGTATATTGACGCCAAAAACCGCACAGACAATGAGGCACTCGCCCCAGCCTGTACGGCAGAGATCAATGGTAGAAAGTTTTTATGTAAGCCCGTTCATCAATGAGAAAGATTTTGAACTGAATTCTCAAAAATCGTGTCTTGTGAACCCAGTTCAAAATCCCTCCTAAGCGGAGGGATTAAAGAGCTGCAACTTTCATTATGAAGGTTACAGCTCTTACTTTTCAAGTAAAAATTACTTGAGAACGACCTTAGCGCCGGCTTCTTCGAGCTTCTTGGCGGCAGCTTCGGCGTCAGCCTTAGCGAGGCCTTCCTTGACAGCCTTGGGAGCGCCTTCAACGAGGTCCTTGGCTTCCTTGAGGCCGAGACCGGTCATTTCGCGAACGACCTTGATCACAGCGATCTTGTTGGAACCAGCGGATTCGAGAACGACGTCGAATTCAGACTTTTCTTCAGCGGCAGCGCCACCAGCGGCAGCGGGAGCAGCCACAGCCACAGCAGCGGCAGCAGCGGAAACGCCGAACTTGTCTTCCATCATCGTGATGAGTTCGGAGATTTCGAGAACGGTCTTGGAAGCGATAGCTTCGAGGATTTCTTCATTGGTAAGGGCCATTTTATGACTCCAGATTTACGTAGTGTTAAATAAAAAAGTTTGATCAGGCAGCAGCCTGTTCCTTGGCATCGCGCACGGCAGCCACGGTACGCACGAAGCGGGCCGGGACTTCGTTGATGGTACGAACAAACTTGGCAACAGGTTCGTTCATCGTAGCCATCAACTTGGCAAGGAGTTCTTCACGGCTCGGCATCGAGGCGAGGTTCTTAACAGCAGCTTCGTCCATGACGAAGTTGGCCATTGCACCACCCTTGATAACGAGCTTGTCGTTTTCCTTGGCGAAGTTGG
The DNA here is from genome assembly GCA_020025965.1 of Sutterella sp. Lineage (GTDB taxonomy): Bacteria > Pseudomonadota > Gammaproteobacteria > Burkholderiales > Burkholderiaceae_F > Sutterella. The sequence continues at coordinate 3,152 of JAHHRG010000047.1, read as the reverse complement.
CAAGCACCTTGGCAGCAGCAACCGGGTCGGCGGAGAAGCCGTAGACGAGCGGACCAACTAACTGGTCAGCAATCCCGGCAAACTCCGTGCCTTCCACAGCACGGCGAACCAACGTGTTCTTGACAACACGCAACGTCACGTTGTTGGCACGCGCCTGCGCACGCAACTTCGTAACAGCCTCAACGCTCAGCCCACGGTATTCGGCGATGACAATTGCGGAAGAGTCGGCCACGATGGCAGAAACTTCTTCAATGACAGCAGCCTTATCTTGACGATTAAGACCCATGGTCTGGCTCCACTCAGAGGTGTTTTCTTTCGAAAACACCGGTTTCTAACTAACCGGCATACTTCTGAGAGTTTTGGCTGATTTTTTACACAAGTCCCCGTGTATAGGGCTTGTGGTCAGAAAACACAACGCAATATCTCTCTTCGGTTTACCGTCTACGCTGGACATCTTGATTATCGTCTCCGATTCGTGAAAGCTTCGAAAAGGAATTACTCAAGACAATTAAGAAGCTTCGTTATTGCCACTCTTTCGCTTTCAGCGACATTGAACGTTACTTCTCCAGCGGTCTTTGACAGCGGCGACTGTGCGAACACAATCGCCACCCAAAGCCCTTGAGGCCTCACGACCTCGAGATGAAAAGATTTCTCTTTTCTGACATTCCCCTAGGGGATTTGCATCAAATGGTATTGATGCACGGACTGTCGCCTCCGTTAATTCTTTCGACTCGATTAGGCGCCGATAGAACCTGCATCAACACGAACGCCGATACCCATCGTGGAAGAAACAGACACCTTGCGGATGTACTGACCCTTCGCGGAAGCGGGCTTCAACTTCGTGAGCTGTTCCATAAGAGCAGCGAGGTTCTTCTGAAGACGGTCAGCTTCAAAGGAAGCGCGACCGATCGGGGCATGGATAATACCAGCCTTGTCGGCACGGAACTGAACCTGACCGGCCTTGGCGTTCTTAACAGCCTGGGCAACGTTCGGGGTAACAGTGCCAACCTTCGGGTTCGGCATCAAACCACGCGGGCCGAGAATCTGACCGAGCTGACCGACAACGCGCATAGCATCCGGAGAAGCAATGACAACGTCGAAGTCCATTTCGCCAGCCTTGACCTTGGCAGCCAAGTCATCAAAACCGACGATATCAGCACCGGCAGCAAGAGCTTCTTCAGCCTTGGCACCCTGCGTGAAAACAGCGACACGAACGGTCTTACCCGTGCCTTCCGGCATCACAACAGCACCACGAACGGCCTGATCGGACTTACGGGGATCAATACCGAGCTGAATAGCCACGTCAACGGATTCGTCGAACTTGGCAACAGCGGTTTCCTTGATGAGAGCAAGAGCTTCAGCGGCAGAGTAAATCTTCTGAGCTTCTGCCTTGGCCGTGATGGCCGTCATACGCTTGCAAAGCTTAGCCATTACAGACCCTCCACAATGACGCCCATGGAACGGGCAGAACCAGCGATCGTACGAACAGCAGCGTCCATATCGGCAGCAGTAAGATCGGGTTCCTTCATCTTGGCGATTTCTTCAGCCTGAGCACGGGTGATCTTAGCAACCTTTTCCGTGTTCGGACGGGCAGAACCCTTCTGGAGCTTAGCAGCCTTCTTGATCAATACAGCGGCCGGAGGCGTCTTCATCACAAACGTGAAGGACTTGTCGGCGTAAGCGGTGATCACGACCGGGATCGGAAGACCAGCTTCCATACCCTGAGTCTTAGCATTAAAGGCCTTGCAGAACTCCATGATGTTCAGGCCGCGCTGGCCGAGAGCCGGGCCAATAGGAGGAGCCGGATTTGCCTTACCAGCACCAACCTGGAGCTTGATAAAGCCAACGATTTTCTTTGCCATCGTTAATATTCCTTATGGGTTCAAACGCTCCAAAAAGGAGCTCCCCACGTGTTTAGGTGAGAAAGGCGTGCAATATATCACCAATTTTTTAGGTGTGCAACTGCAAACGCCAAAAAAATTTAGAGCTTTTCAACTTCGTTGAAATCAAGGTCAACCAAGGTGTCGCGACCGAAGATAGTGACGAAAACTTGAAGACGACTCTTGTCATAGTCGATAACTTCAATTCGACCATTGAAATCTTCGAACGGGCCAGTCTTGATGCGAATGTCTTCGCCAACTTCGAATTCGACCTTGGGACGCGGCTTTTCCGTACCGTTTTCCATTTTGCTCAAAATGGAGGCGATTTCGGCTTCGGACAAGCTAACAGGATTGTTGTTGCCGAGGAACTCGATCACACGCGGGGTGGAATTCACCAGATGCCACGTAGCATCGTTCATCACCATTTCGATAAAGACATAGCCCGGATACATCCGGCGTTCGCTCGTATATTTGCGACCGTTGCGGATTTCCTGAACAGCTTCAACCGGCAGGAGCACCTGACCAAAGCTGTCGTGCAGCTCGCTGCGGGCAATGCGTTCTTCTAAGGCGCGCTTCACGCTCTTTTCCATAGAAGAGTAGACGTGAACCGTATACCACTTCATCGAATTTTCGCTCATGATACTTCCTCAATAATTAAACGGCGATGCGCAAAAGCACGTCGTACAAACCCCATTCAATAACCATGTCACAAATCCAGAGGAACATGGCAATGACGAAAACGAAGGCCATCACGAGGCCCGTCGTATTAAGGGTTTCTTTACGGGTCGGCCAAATGACACGACGCAGTTCATCCCAGGAGCGGGTACCGTAATTGAGCAACTCCTTACCAGAGGGACTAAACCAAGCCAAAATGATACCGAGTACAATCCCGCCACCGAGAGCAGCCAGGCGCATACCGAGGCTCTGATCAGTCATCAATGAGAAGGCGATGACACCGGCAACCGCACTGATAACGGCCAAGGACACAAGCACGGTATCGGAAGTGCTTCTGGTGGTTTCAACGTTTTGATTATTCATTTGAATTAATTCCTGCCCGGCCGTCAGTAAAAAGACACCGGCAAAAATAAATATTGAGTCAAGCTGTTTATTTTAACGGTAACTTGATCTCTCAGTGCAAAAATCGAGCGTTTTTCTTACTCGACTAACGTAAAAAAGCCAAGCCGCGAAATCATTTCACGGCTTGGCTTAGTTTTTTGTGGCAGGGGCAGAAGGAATCGAACCCTCAACCTACGGTTTTGGAGACCGTCGCTC
>JAHHRG010000046.1 GCA_020025965.1 Sutterella sp. | reverse complement strand
CTAAGGCTGTCTTGACTACCGTCGAATTAGCTGAACGCCAATAGCCCTTTCGAGTATTGGCTTGTCTCCATGCGTCTTCTGGTTTTGCCCCTGCTTTACAGAGGGCACTATAACGCGTCCCAATCCTCTTCCATGTTTTCCACAGAAGCATTCGGATGCGTCGTCTGATCCATTCGTCCATTCGAGCGCGCCAAGATTTATCAGGAGCAAGCGAAAAGTAATTCGCCCATCCAGACAGTTTGACCTTCAGCTTTCGTTTAACCTCTTCGAGGCCACACTTCAGGTTTCTGGCCAATACAATTCTCAGTGCATCTTTCAGACGTGTCCTTGATTTCTGATGGACCGTGGGGATGATTCGCTTGGTCTTCCAATCGCGCCAAAACCCATATCCGAGGAACTTAATCCCTTGGGTAATAAACGCAACCGAGGTTTTCTCGCGATTCACTCTCAGGAGCATCTTCCCTTCCGCATATTTGCAGACATTGGCTAGAGTCCGTTCCGCAGCACGTCGACTGCGGCATTGAATAACAATGTCGTCGGCGTATCTGGCAAAGCGGTGTCCACGCTTTTCGAGTAGTTTATCGAGCTCGTCCAAATAGATGTTGGCGAGTAATGGAGAAAGCGGACCTCCCTGAGGAAGACCGATTTCAGGTTTCTCTACTCTTGAGTCAATGCAAACACCTGCCGTCAGAATCTTGTGAATTAGAGAGATCACTCTCTTATCCTTAATACGGGAATCCAGTTTCCTTATAAGGCGACTGTGATTGACCGTATCGAAGAATTTCGAGAGATCCATGTCGACTGCGTAGCAGTAACCGTCATCACAATTTCCGATGCACCGATAGATGGCATCATGAGCCCCTTTGTTGGGACGGAAACCGAAACTATTCGATGAGAAGGTGAAATCAAAAGCTTCGCTCATCACTTGGGTGATGGCTTGCTGAACCAGACGGTCAATAACCGTTGGTATTCCAAGGTCTCTGTATTTGCCTCTCTCTGGTTTAGGAATGCTGACCCTTTTGACCGGCGACGGTTTATACGTGCCGTTTCTAATCGCGCTCGAAAGTTCCCCGGGGTGCAGGAACAGATATTCACGCAATTGTGTCGTCTCCATTCCGTCGATTCCCGGTGCCCCTTTATTCGCTTCCACACGTTTAAGTGCGGCTAGCATATTGGCTTGGCTCAGTATGTTTTCGAGAGTGATGAGCTCAATCGGGTCTGAAATATGTCTGGTATTGTCCATTCTTATGACGGTCTTTGCGCCCTTCTGCATACCTTCACCATTCCGTGGCTATCCTTTGCAGACAGGTAATTTTTCTGCACCCTGAGACTTTGTAGGTCTGGTACCAAACTCCAATAGATTCGAGCCTTCATCGGCTACTGGACCGACTACTATGCTCTCTGCTGACTTCTCACAGCAAGCTTTACTCCGCACAATCTATCGATTGGCGTCTGTGATATCTCCCCAGGTAAGAACACGTTCTTTCCCGCCATACATCCGCCACATTTACACCTCGGATTCCGTGTAGCTTAGGGCTTCGGTTTGTTTGGCAACCTTGCCCATCCTCGCGTGCCTGATGTGGTTCTTGTTCATCGGATCAGCGGTTTGCCTCGGGCTTCCTTCAGATTCCGCCTCGCGACGGACACCCTTGCCTCCGGCTATGCGCTTGGTGCTACCTCCTGCGCTCGGGACTTTCACCCGTTAGAACGCGCCCATGCTGGGCGCACCAAAAAAGTCCGACACTTTTGGTGTCGGACCTTTTATTTAGTACATTGTCACTCGTCGTTCTGAGAACGAACCTTAGCGAATATGACGACGCATGAGACCGCATCCCGCGAGAATGAGGAAAAGTGCGAGTGCTACGCCGAAGGCTAGGAGACAACACTCTGCCATCGACATAAACTTAACGGGAGGGATCAAATACCAACCGCCGGCATTGTCGTACATTTCGATAATGCTCTGCTGCAGGGGGGACAGAACCGTACCGATCGGCACATCGGAATTGTCGTAACCGCAGTCACCAGTAGGCAGGAACCAGTCCGGAGCCCATTTTTCGAGCGGCAAACCGAACGGATAGTGGGGTTCCAAAGAGCACCCCTGCATACCGAAGAAAGCCATCGGATCGTCGGAATGAACGGCCTTATGAATCTTCATGAGCTTCACTGAGCAGACCATCCCGTAGATCGCGCCATAGGCGCCCATCACGTAAGCGATAAGACGCATGATGAGCGACTTCGGACAAATGATCGGGAAAATACAACCGAGCGCCATCACAAGGAAAGCATATCGGATATACACGCACTGTTCGCAAGGCTTCATGTAAAGCCAGACCTGGAACACGTTATGCGCGATGAGAACCAAGAGGCAACTCAGGAACGCAATCACCACCCAGGGCCAGCGCATCAAACGCCAACGGGCAATGCTGTCGACCGATGCAGCTTTAAAGTCGTCATACCAAGACATTCTTCAATCCTCCACTCGAGAACCGCTTACTTGGCGGCCAATTCCTTGATGAGCTTGACCATACCGTCGAAATTGCGGATGGAACGCGTCATGATGAGGTACTTGCCGTTAACGACGTAAGCCGGAATACCCTGGATTTTGGCGATGTCGTAGCAAACCTTCCAGCTGTCGGCCAAAGCAACGAGCTTCGGATTCTTGCGAGCGGCTTCAAAATCAGCATGGGCAATACCCGTAGCGGCTTCGGCCGTTGCGAGGAAGGCCGCTTCACCTTCAACCCAGCGTTCACCCTTCTTGTGATAAGCCTGGTACCAAGCACCCTTGGCCTTCTTATAGAGCGATTCCTTATCCATCACATCAACACCGGCAGCTTCGTCACGCATCTGGCAGAGAGCGAGGAATTCGGAAGCAGCACGACCGTACTTACCCTTCGTTTCAAGGTGAAGCGTCACAAACTTCAGACCGGTTTCCTTCGTTGCCTGCGGAATGACACGCGGATCGACACCGACGTCATACTTGAAGCAGAACGGGCAATCGTAGGACCAAACCTTGGTGATGCTTCCTTCAGCATTGGGAAGCGGCTTATCGAGAACAACAAAATCCGTCCCTTCCGTAAATGCGAATGCACAGGGAACGGCAGAGAGAAGCGTGGCGGCCGTAGCGGCCTTGATAAAAGTACGACGAAGCATTGGTCTGATTCCTTAATTTGGTTCCCGTTTTACACGGGATTTCATTTGTTCTTATGAATTGCCTAAAGTGTCGGAACCGCCCGTAGAGGGCGGTTCCATTACTTACATCGGTTAGTCAGTCAATTACTTGGCGTTCTGACCGAAAGCCTTATTAACCGAGAACGGCCAGGCCTGGTAGCCCGTGCAGTCCTTCAACTGGATTTCAACGGCGGGTTCGGTTTCGCCCCACTTGAATTCCATGATGGTCGGATTCGGAGCCGAAGCGAAGGCACCGGTCTTCAGGTCATAGAGAGCGCCGGCCGTGGCGGAGTACATGACGACGGAGTCATGGTCAGCCTGGTATTCGACGAGCGAGGTAACGGCAGAGAAGAGTTCATGACCGCGTTCCTTACCGTATTCCCAAACCTGTTCAACCGTCATCTTCTTCTGGTCGATCTTGTAGATCACACCGCGGGAATACTTCATATCCGGCAGCGGCGGCTGTTCCATACCGCGGGCGTCACCATTGTCGAAAGCGGACACGTAGATGATGTTGCCCTTCGACTTTTCGTCGATCTTGAAGGCCGTGTGCTGCGTCCAGGTCCAGTCAAAGTCGCCTTCGCACTTGGAACCTTCGCACTTGATCTTCTTGCCGTGCTTGTCAACCGGCGTAAGAATCTTCTTGACCAAATCGCCCTTCCAGCCTTCCGGAGAAGCAAGGATCCACTTCACTTCCTTGTCACGACCAATCTTGATGATGGCGGACTGGTGACGAGACGAAATAATGATCGAATCGTCTTCCGGGTCATAGTCGACGGAATTGGCATGGAGCCAGTTACGGCCCGCACCGGTACCGACGATATCGCCGAAGTCGTTAGAGTTTTCAGCCTTCGAAAGTTCTTCTTCGGAAAGCGTCTTACCGGCCTGGGAAGCGTCGATATTCAAGCAGACTGCACCCTGGTCAAGCACCTTGAGAACATTCGAGCGATAAACGTCGAGAATGTCGGGCATACGCCATTCGTCGACCACGTGACCCTGTTCGTCAACTTCCGCAATCACGTCACGAACCGTACGGACATGCTTGCCGTCGGGACGGATGTAGTTGGAGCTGGCAACACGCAGGAAGTAGTGACCGTTTTCAGCATCGTCCATCGAGTGCGAGTAGTCGTTGTAGCGCAGCGGCAGGCGGCGGTTGAAGACTTCGCGCCCCATTACGTCGTACTTGACGTAGCGCTGGCCGTAACCCCAGGTAAGAAGACCGTCGGCATTCTGCTTGAAGCCCATCATCACGCCGGCCTTGTAGATATCGTTCAGATCGTAGATCGGGTTGGCAAACATATACCAACGGATTTCACCGGAGGCGTCGATAATGGCGTTCTGCGGGAAGAAGTTCCACTGAAGAGCACCGCCGACGGGGTTGTTCCAGACGGCACGCGTACCGATACCGGACTTTTCTGCAATGTTGTTAACGAAGTAGAGACGATCCTTGAATTCCGGATCAACCTTCTTCACTTCGGAACCGAAAAGCGCATGCTTTTCAGAAGGAATGCCGGCCACTTCGGTGTACGTCGGAGGAGCATAGATGGTGTAGGTATCTTTAAATGTTTCGGACTTCTGACGAAGAACGCGAGTGTAGGACACTTCAACCTTGTTGACGTAGTCGGGATAAAGACCGAAAACAGGCACGCCGCCGTGCGTCAAAAGTTCGGTGCGGGAAACCTTATACTTGATTTCACTACCGTTGATCTTCGGGACGATACGAACTTCGACATCCTTGAGTTCATAGCCGCCGTCACGAATGATGGCCGTCAACGGGGCGATGCCGTACGGGTTCATCATAATTTCGCCGATATGACCCTGCATAATGTAGTTCGTTGCAGGACCCGAAGAACCGCCCATAGCCATAGCACCGGCGGAAATTGCCAGCATGCTGGCTGCCAAAATGGACTTCTTAAAAAGTTCCATCATCTGCTCCTTAAAATCTTTTTGGTCTGTGTTGGTTCGGTCAAAAACCAATAAAGAGCAGTTTATGCTCGACTGAGAATCTTTCCCATTGGGAATATCAGACGGCAAAAGTCCGCATTGTGAAAAATACGGTTTCAAGATTTGAAAATTTAGGTATTATCCGCCCTATTTATTCCAATAAATGAAAGGGCAGATTTCATCTTTTGAAATCTGCCCTTAATCATCATTCCCTTAGTCTGTCAATATCGGGATATTATCCAACGGTGTTACCCTGCTTTTAATTTCTGTCACAAGGAAAGATCGTAACCACTGATGAGCCGGATCGCCGGTATTTTTGTCCGACCAAATTAGGGTCGGCGAAAACACTTCGGCCGATCTGGAACGACCGAGAATCGCGAGCGGGAATAGTTTGGCAGCCTGAAACGGAATGCATACCGTTGCATCGCCATAGAGTAGAAAAGGCGCACTCACAAAGAAAGGCGTGGCCAACTGAGTCTGTCCGTCGGTTTCGTGGAATTTTTCAATAAAGGGAGCTGTTCCGATATCGTCGGACGACTCTTTGGGTAAGGTAATCTGAATTCTCTGTGCCGCCTTGAGCATCCTCTCGCTCAAGGAAATGCCGGCGTTAGCCTGCTGAGCGAAATGCGAATCCGCACGAGAGACATAAACGTAGACATCCTCGCAGAGTTCCAATCTCTGAAAACCGGAGTAATTCTCTTTCGTGGCGTAGATCGCCATATCAATGAGCCCCTGCTGCATGTCGCAGTAGAGATTTCGTGAAATATGGTGAAAATTGATTCTCAGATTGGGCGCGCGACATACCAACTCGTTAAGACAGGGGCCGATGTAGGTCACAAGTGCATTGTCGATACCGCCGATGGAAAAGACCTTGTCAAGCGTACGCTCTGAAAAGCTTTGCTTTGTCAATCCCGCAAACCCTTCCAGAAGTTCGAGTACTTTAGGATAGATTTCTTTCGCCCTGGCGGTCGGGTACATCAAGTGGTCGAAACGATTAAAAAGATCGTCATCCAACTCTCTTCTCAAAGCCGAGAGAATGCGGCTTGCTTTCGAGAGGGATATATCGAGACGCTCGGCTGTCTCGGTCAGAGATTGCGTTTCGTAGAGCGTTCTGAAAAGCTGAAGATCGCCCGTATTGAGGTTCATTATTATCAGTTCCTGTTTAACGTTCCTTTTGATTATATTTCATGTTATCCCCAACCAAAGGCCGTATTAATGTTTCCCCCTATTCAAATCCCTATAAGCAGTAAAACTAAGCTGACGCTTAGTTTCATTTAAATAAATCCTTTCCTATTTCACTCGGATCTCTATTCACCGACGCAAGATGGATAATCCCTATCCGTCGCTTCAAACTCTATTTCTCGAAATAGAACAACATATTAGCCTGCGTCTTCACTAACGCTTAGACAACAAAAAACGAAGGCCATGCCCGATCCGATATTGGATACAAACATGACCTTCGCAGAAGAAACGGGAAGCCGAGCGATATATCTGTTTCCCCCGCAACGGCTTCCCTCCTCACAGTCCGCTTCGCAATGCGAGTGCGGATGGGAGTTCTTTTTGTCGATTAGCCGATCACAAGCCAGATCAGGTAGCCGACAGCCGTACCGGAAATAACGTGTACGAAACCAGGCAAGAGGTACGAGTGGTTAAGAACCCAGCTGCCCAAGTGCGTGGTACCGGTGCGGTCAAAGGAACAGCAACCGATCTGAGCACCGCCCGGGATCAGGAAGTCACCGCAGGTGCAGGGATAGAGTGCCACGAGAAGGAGCGGATCGATACCGATGGCCACGCCGAGCGGCATCAGGGCGACAACCGTTGCGGACGGGCTCAAAATCACGGACGAGAAGAGGAAGAGCACCACACCGAAGAGAAGCGGCGTCGTTTCTGCCATTTCCTTAAAGAGCGCACGGAACATATCGTTGTAGGCGTCGAAGAAGGTACCCGTCAACCAAGAGATACCGAAAACACCGACCACACCGATCAAACCGGCACGGAAGACGGAACCGTCAGCGAACTTGTTGGACGGAACCTTACAAAGGATGATGATGAAGAGACCGCAGGCCAACATGATCATCTGAATCAAGCTCGGAATCGGCAGCGTGGAAACCTTACCGGCAGCTTCCCAGGTCGGAAGAAGGCTCTTCACGGAACCAAAGAGAAGCACGGTAGCCACACCGAGAGCGAAGATGCCGACAGAGAGAAGAATCTTCTTATGAGCGGCAGGATCAACCTTTTCTTCCTTCTTGCTCGAATCAACGTAGAAGTCCTTGAAGTCGCCCGAAGCAACGCGACGCTTGAATTCGGGATCGTCTTCCAATTCGGCACCGCGCCAGTAAACGGACATGCAGGTGCAGAGCGTCGCGACCAAGAAGGCCGGCACGGAGATCGCGAGGATCTGAAGAAGCGTAACGTCATGCGGTGCCAAGACAGCGATCAAAGCAGCAGTAGCAGCGGACATCGGAGAAGCGACGACGGCAATACCGGCAGAGATCACAGAGGCAGACACGGCACGTTCCGGACGGACTCGAGCGGACGTTGCCACTTCGGCCACCACCGGATAGACGGCGAAAGCCACATAAGCCGTACCGACGAAAATCACGAACATGGAACAAACGAAGGGACCGACGATCGTAATTGCCTTCGGCCACTTTCGCAGCATACGATCGGCAATCTTAACCATCCAGTCCAGACCGCCGGCGCCCTGAAGAATGGACGTACAGGCAATCACGGCCACGATAATCAAAATCGTAGAAACGGGAGGAGAGCTCGGACGAAGACCGAAACCGAGAACGAGGATGGAGACGCCGAGACCGCCGGCGGCACCGAGACCGACACCGCCGAAGCGACCGCCGAGACCGATACAGAAGGCAACAACGAAGAGTTGCAGCCAGAAGTTGATATCCATTTCCATTTTGAGTCAGAAAACGAGTGAGGATGAGTCAAAACCCCGGTCGATTGCCGTTTCTCTCTTTGGGATCGGTCAATCGACAGGGGGAATCAATGAGTCGAACGAATTAAGCGAGAATTTCCGTTTCGTTCTTCAACACCGCTTCGGCGTGTTCAAACTGAACGGCCACGGCTTCGGCAGACGTACCGCCGTAGGAGCGGCGAGCCTTGACGCAGGTTTCAAGCTTGATGTCTTCGCGGATGTCTTCTTCGATCTTGTCGGAGAACTGCTTGTACTCTTCCATTTCGAAGTCGTCGAGACGCTTGTCGTGCTTGATGGCGTAATTGACCATGCCGCCAACGATATGGTGAGCTTCGCGGAAGGGAACGCCCTTCTTGGCGAGGTAGTCGGCGAGGTCGGTAGCGTTGGCATAGCCCTTGTCGGTCGCTTCACGCATGATGTCGGCGTTGACGCGCATCTTTTCGACCATCGGCGTCAGGATGCGCAGAGAATCGAGCAGCGTGTCAACGGAGTCAAAGACGGGTTCCTTGTCTTCGGACATGTCGGTGTTGTAAGCAAGGGGAATACCCTTCATCGTCGTCAGAATGGACATCAGGTTGCCGTAAACACGACCGGTCTTGCCGCGGATCTTTTCGGCGATGTCCGGATTCTTCTTCTGCGGCATGATGGAGGAGCCGGTGCAGAAGTCGTCGGAGAGCTCAATGAAGTGGAACTGCTGAGAGCTGAAGTTCACCAATTCTTCGCAAAGGCGAGACAGGTGGAAGTAGCACATGGCGCAGGCCGAGCAAAGTTCGACCATGTGGTCGCGGTCGGAAACGCCGTCGATGGAGTTTTCCGTCGGACCTTCGAAACCGAGACCGGCGGCCGTGAAATGACGGTCGATCGGGAAGTCCGTACCGGCAAGAGCGGCCGAGCCGAGCGGGCAGAAACGGGAACGGCGATAAAGGTCGTCAAAACGCGTAAAGTCGCGTTCGAGCATCCAGAAGAAAGCCATCATCCAATGGGAGAAGAGGATCGGCTGGCCGACCTGCATATGGGTATGGCCCGGCATGATGACGCCGAGATTCTTCTGGGCGGTCTTCAGAATTTCAGCCTGGAAGTCACGAATGGCAGCCTGAATTTCGCGAACGGTGGCACGAGCCCACATCTTCGTCGTGGTGGCCGTCTGGTCGTTACGAGAGCGACCGGTATGAAGCTTGCCGCCGACAGGTCCGACGATTTCGGTCATGCGCTTTTCGATTGCCATGTGGATGTCTTCATCCTTGACGGAGAAGACAAACTTGCCGGCATCAATCTCGGCTTTGACAGCGTCCAAGCCCTTGCAGATGGCTTCGGCTTCTTCCTTGGCGATGATGCCCTGCTTGGCAAGCATCGTGCAATGCGTCTTACTATTCAAGACGTCGAACGGGCAACCGCGCTGTTCGAAGGTAATCGTGGCGTTGAACTTTTCGACGAGTTCGTTGGCCGGCAGATCGAAGCGGCTGCTACGGCTCTTACTATCCTGTTCGCTCATTTAATATGGCTCCTTAACTGGGATTTGGTCTAATAGAGAAATATGCTTGGACACTTGGTCGGTGCCCGATCTATTGATGCTAAATATAGAGTCTAATGTCGCTCATTTCAATATATTGCCGACAATATACTCATTAATAACGCCATATTTTTGATTTTGGTCACCTTTTCGAGGCGTCTTTACATATATGCGTGATTCCGTCGTCTCGCTAAAACGAGTTGTGCTTCAAATCGTTACAATGAGGTGACGCGTAGAGTCTCAACACTCATCTACTGGTTACTCAAAAACCGTTTTCCCTTACATCCATGGCATCCGACGACGACTACCTTTTCCGCGACATTCATCGCTTTTTGCTCTCACAGGCTCGCCAGGGAGAGAAGATGGATACCGAAACGATGCTGGCGGACCGTTTTCAGGTCTCGCGCTACCGCATTCGCCGCGTGCTTGATCAGCTCTCTCAGATGGGCGTTGTTGACCGTGCTCAGAAGCGCGGGATGACACTTTCTCAGGTCACGCCGGACTTCTTGGCTCGCAACATCTGCGCCCAGATTTCCGTGAGTAACTTCGATATCCATGAATTCCTGGAAGCCCTCGCGAGCATTGAAAACGAGGTTCTGAAGCTTTCTGTCATGCGTATTACGCCCGTTGCTCTCGGTCAGCTCACCACTACGCTCAATCAGTTTGAAAGCTGTCTTGAAGTGCACGAAGCCGCGCTGAAAATGCATACGACATTCCATCGTCAGCTTTGCGAAGCCTGCGGGAGTCGTATTCTGCTTTCCTATGCGCTTGCCTCTCTTGAGCACTGGCACAGCCTTCTTGAAGAATGTGACACACTCAATGCCGCCTTCTTCAGCTCGGCGCTTGAAACGGATCGCGAACTCCTTGATGCCGTCCAGGCGGATGACGTTGAAGGGGCGCAGGCCATCATTGATGCGCAGTTGCGAGACGAACTCGCCTATCTCATTAAACATTAGTCAGTTAGGGAAAACACTGATTGACTCAGTAATGCAGTGCGAGAAGGCTTTTCGGAATCTTATTTGGAGTCTTTTTCCTCATAACTTTCCCTGCTTTTGATGCTAGCATTGACTTATTGTCGACAATTACCGGACAACTTATATGGACCTCGTGTTTTGGCTTGAAGCTCTGGTCGTCTTCCTCTGTATTGCCGTCGGCGGCCGCTTGGGCGGTGTCGGTCTCGGCGCTGCAGGCGGTTTCGGCGTCTGTATTCTTGCGCTCGTCTTCGGCGTAACGCCGGGCGTTCCGCCCATTCCCGTACTGTTGATTATTGCGGCTGTCATTGCCTGCGTGTCGATTCTGCAGGGCTCGGGCGGGCTGGATCTCTTGGTACACTGGGCCGAACGCATGCTTCGCCGATGGCCGCAAGCCATTACGATCACGGGACCTCTCGTCTGTTCGTTCTTTGTGATGTTGGTCAGTACCGCCTATGTCGCCTTTGCCATCTATCCGGTGGTGGCCGAAGTCGCTACGTCGGTGAAAGTTCGTCCGGAACGCGCTTTGTCGGCTGCCGTTATTTCCGCCGGGATCGGCGTCATGGCTTCGCCCATGTCAGCCGCCATGGCTGCGATGATCGGCATCATGTCTGCCTATGACGTTGCCTATTGGAAGATTTTGGCCGTCACGGTGCCCACCTACTTTGTCGCCGTTTTGGCCGCCGCTCTTTCCGTCTACTGGCGCGGTACCGAATTGGAAGACGATCCTGAATTCAAGCGCCGTCTTGAAACGGGTGAATTCATGTGGCTTGCGAACCCGCGTGCGAAGGCCTTCCGTCCGAAGCCCTACGCCAAACGTGCCCTCTTGATTTTCTTCCTCGGAATCTTCCTCGCCATTGCCTTGGGCTCCTATCCGGGTGCTCATCCGCTCTTGGATGCGACGAAATCCTTCAACATTCCGCATCTGATTCAGATGGTGATGTTGGGGACGGGCTTTTTAATCATCCTCTGCTGCCGTGTACCCAACTATAAGTTCGCGGACGGTGCCATTTTCCGCGCGGGTTTTATCGGCGTTGTGGGCGTCTTCGGGATCGCCTGGCTGACGGGAACCTTCATGCACGAGCATGAGAACATCATTCAGCCCGCGTTGTCGGCCCTGGTGGCCGCACATCCCTATCTCTTCTGCCTTGCCGCTTTTGCCCTGTCGTCCGTCGTCTTCTCTCCGACGATTTGTACGATGATCATGATTCCGCTCGGCCTTCAGTGCGGTTTGACACCCGAATTCTTGGTCGGCACCTGGGCCTGCTGCTACGGTGACTTCGTGATTCCGGGCGGTGCTCAGATCGGTTGCACGGCTTTTGACCGTACCGGCACGACACATCTCGGTTCCTTGGTCTTCAACCACTCCTATTTGCGTCCGGGTCTGGTCTTTATTGTGACCGCCATCCTCGTCGGTTGGGGCATTGCCAAGGCAATCTTCTAAAACCGCACACCTGTCCTTTTGAGAGGCGTTTTCGGGGCAACCGAAAGCGCCTCTTTCTTTAGAAGTCAAAGCCGTCTATATAATAGAAAAATCATTTCTTTTCCAAAGGACCATCCATGGTACGTTTTGACATTACGGGCGGCATCGATCCGCTTCTTTGCGTTTCTCTTGACAAAGGCGACAAAGTCCTGGCCGAATCGAATGCCATGGTAGCCATGGACTCAACCTTGGCACTCAAAGGCCGTGTCAAAGGCGGGATTATGAGTTCGCTGGCCCGCAAGTTTCTGAACGACGAAACCTTCTTCCAACAAAATATCGAAGCCGACAAAGGGCCGGGGCAGATCCTTTTGGCCCCGAATATTCCCGGTGACGTGCGTCTTTTGGACGTTGGCGAACGCCAATATATGCTCGCCGACGGGAGCTTCCTCGCTGCGACGCCCAGTGTCACGCTTGCGACGAAATCACAGGGTATCGGCCGCGCCATCCTCGGCGACTCGGGCGGCTTTTTTGTGATGGGTACCGAAGGCGAAGGTCAGATCGCGGTCTCGGGCTTCGGCTCTTTGCGCGAAATCGAAGTGACACCCGAAAAACCCGTTTTTGTTGACAACGGTCATCTCGTCGCTTGGGATGCGTCGCTTGACTACGAGCTGTCGCTGAACACCGGACGCACGGGACTTTTGGGTAAACTCGTCAATTCCCAGACAACGGGCGAATGCATTGTCCTTCGTTTCCGCGGAACGGGCCGTATCCTCGTTTGCTCTCGCAATAAGGGCGGCTTTATAGAATGGATTCTCCAGAACGGCAATTTCATCAAAGCGCCCGCTAACGAATAATCAAACAAATTCCCCTTCTTTCAGAAGCCGAGCAAACGTCATGCTCGGCTTTTTTCATGTTTTTTTGCAATACCCATGTGTAAAGATCACGTTTTCACACCTCAAAAAATCAAACATTTTGCGCTATTTCCTGAACATCAGGGTTTCTACCAATGACAGTAGGTTTTTTATGAGTATCATTAATAACTTTATTTCCTTTCGACCATCCTGGTTGTTTTTTTCTATTATTGTTCGACTCGAACACGGATTTGTAATTCGCCATGAACTGGCTCCTGTCACTTTTTACAGATACCGCGTCCGTGCCTCACATTATTTTGGTTTACTCCATAGTGATTGCCATTGGTACTCTCTTGGGAAGAATCAAAATATTCGGGGTGTCATTGGGCGTTACTTTCGTTCTCTTCGTTGCATTGGCCGCCGGCCACCTCGGATTCACGGTCTCAACACCGATCCTCTATTTTTTGAGAGACTTCGGGCTCACGCTTTTCGTCTTCTTTATCGGTCTGCAGGTCGGCCCCTCCTTTTTCTCCTCCTTTAAAAGCGGCGGGCTTATTTTGAATCTCCTCACCATTTTGCAGGTGGCTTTAGGGATTCTTGTGACCGTTGCACTTTACTTTGCGTTTTCGGATTCCGTCTCACTCCCGCAGATCTTGGGCGTTCACTACGGTGCCGTCACAAACACGCCAGGGTTGGGTGCCACGCAAGAAGCTTTGGATCTTTTGTCCTACACTGGTGAAAACATTGCGGTTGCTTACGCTTGTGCATATCCCTTGGGAGTCATCGGCACGATCGGCTCCGCCATCCTGATTCGAATTTTCTTTAGGATTCGCTTGTCCGAAGAAGACAAGGCTTGGGACGATGAAGAACGCGCGCACCATCAGGAACCGATTTATTTCCATGTGGAAGTAACCAATCAGGCTCTGAACGGTCGCACGATTGATGCGGTACGCTCCTTTATCGGGCGTAGTTTTATCGCGTCTCGAATTTTGTCGAATCACCAGATTTCAAGCCCCAATGGGAAAACGATTCTGGCGACTGGCGACTGCGTACGCATTGTGTGCGAGCCGGAAGTCAAAGAAGCGGTCGTCGCCTTCTTCGGACGCGAACGTTCCGACATTGACTTAGCGGAAGAAAAATCGCCCTTGGTATCACGTACGCTGATGGTGACGCGCGAATCCGTTAACGGCATGCGCGTCAAGGATCTCGACCTCAACCGTGTTGACGGCGTCAACATTACGCGAGTGTTCCGTGCCGGGATGACGCTTTTTCCTTCCTCAAAGCTACATCTGCAGGTGGGCGACCAAGTCTATTGCGTGGGTCCGGAAACAGCCATTGCCCGTATGGAAAATGCGCTCGGCAATCAGGTCAAAAAGCTCGACCATCCGAACATTCTCACGATCTTTATCGGTCTTTGCGTCGGGATTTTCGTCGGCAGTATTCCGCTCGCCGTCCCCGGTCTCCCGGTGCCCTTAAAGCTGGGACTCGCCGGCGGTCCTTTGATCGTTGCCATTTTCCTCGGTCAATTCGGCTCCAACTTTAAACTCGTGACTTTCACGACCCCGTCAGCCAACATGATGATGCGCGAAATGGGCATCTCGCTCTTTTTGGCCTCCGTCGGTTTGGCCGCTGGGAACGGCTTCGTGAATGCAATGACGCAGGGTAACGGTCCGCTTTACGTGGTCTTGGGTTTCCTTGTCACCGTCATCCCGCTTTTGGTCGTCGGCATCATTGCCCGCAAGATTTTCAATATCAACTACCACTCGATCGTGGGGTTGATGGCGGGTGCCACTACCGATCCTCCCGCCTTGGCTTATGCTGGCACACTCTCCGAGCGCAATTCGTCGGCGGTCGCCTATTCGACCGTTTACCCGCTCGCAATGTTCCTTCGCATTCTGACGGGACAGCTTATTTTGGTGATTCTCTGGCCGTTTATTTCATAAGGCCTGTTCTTTCATCGCTTTTCGAGGCTTCCGGTTATCGCCGGGAGCCTCGTTTTCTTTGCGCACCCGACGACACAAAGCTCAATCGCAGAAACAACCGACAAATCATCGTGTTCTAGTTGTTTGCGCCAATAGTTTTTCTCACCGTTTCGTTCTAAACTAGCTTCAGTATTGTTTGTTTTCCGATTCCAATTTTCCTCCCCACGGCATCTATGGACTGGTTTACTTCATTATTGACGGACGTTACGAGCGTTCCGCACATTATTTTCGTCTACTCGGTTGTGATTGCTCTCGGGACGCTGTTGGGACGCATCAAAGTCTTCGGTATATCGTTAGGCGTCACCTTTCGTGCTCTTCGTGGCCTTGGCGGCCAGGCATTTCAGCTTTACCGTGAACGACGCCGTTCTATATTTTCTAAGAGACTCCGATCAGGTGCTTTTCGTCCTTTTCATCGGCCTACAAGTGGGGCCTTCCTTCTTCTCTTCCTTTAAAAGCGGCGAGCTAGTCTTAGACCTCCTAACAATTTTACAGGTGGTACTGGGATTATTTGTTACCGTGGGTTACGCCTGCGCCTATCCCTTTGGCGTGATTGTAATGATTCTCTGCGTCATTTTCTCCGCAAGATTTTCCATATTGAAGAAACAAACTAGGCCCTCAACAGCCGTACAATTGATGCAGTTCGTTCCTTTATTGAGCGCAGCTTCATTGCTTCGCGAATTTTGTCGAACCATCAGAGTCAGAGGATTCTCGTAACGGGTGACTGCGTCGCATTGTGTGTGAACCGAGCGTGAAAAACGCTATCGTCGCCTTCTTCGGACGCGAACGCGACGACATCAATCGCGTGGATGGAATTAACATTACCCACATCTTCCGTGCCGATATGACACTTTTCCTGTCTGCAAACCTCCATCTGCAGGTAAGCGACCTGATCTACTGCATAGGCCCCGATATTGCCGTGTCTCGACTTGAAAGCAACCAGCTGAAAAAGCTCGACCATCCGAACATTCTCACAATCTTTATCGGTCTTTGCGTCGGGATTTTCGTAGACAGTATTCCACTCGCGGTCCCCGGTCTCCCAGTGCCCTTAAAGTTGGGACTCGCCGGCGGTCCCTTGATCGTCGCCATTCTCCTCAGTCGCTTCGGTTCAACTCTGAAGCTCGGTACCTTCACGACACCGTCAGCCAATCTGATGATGCGAGAAATGAGGATCAGTCCATTCCTTGCTTCCGTTAGTCTTGTTGCCGGAAGCGGTTTTATGAATGCCATGACGCAAACTAACAGCTCGCTTTTTGTCGCGCTCGGCCTTCTCGTCACTGTCATTCCTTCGCTAGCTGTCGGTGCCCTCGCTTGCATCACCTTCAAAGTCAACTACCACTTGATCGTAGGTTTCATTGCGGGTACCACAACCGACGCACCGGTCCACGCTTACGGCTCAACCTTGTCGGAAAACAATTCGGCAATCGTCGCCTATTCAACGGTCTATCCGCTCGCGATGTTCCTTCGTATTCTGTCAGGGCAGTTGGCACTCGTGATTTTGTGGCCTTTTATCGCAGGCTAAACCACAGCTTAGCCCTAGTTCCTTGCTAAAAAGCGCACTCTTCGAAAAAAGTGTACACTTTTTGTTTCTCTAATAAATCCAATTTTCCATATAGGTTTTACCCTTAGAAATTTTGCATATTATGAAAACGACTGCTAGAGTTTAGCCATCTATCTTTTTTGACACTTTGAAAAAAGGGCCATTCCAATGACTAATAAAGCCGAAAAGCCTGTCGAACAGCAGGCCGAGCCGCAGACTTATCCCGGCGTTCGCCTCCGTATTTTCTTGGGCGGTGCCCACCATGATGAAATCTTCATCACGGAAAAGCCAGGCGTCGTTCCTCCTGAAGTCCAGAACTTTGTGAATCTCTTTCTCGCCAAGACTGACACGGTCTGGACACCGAATCCTTCGAAATTGCGCGGCTACATGATCCGCAACTTGGCCGGTTACCAGCTCGACCAGGTGACGGTCAACCGTACCGAAGCCAGCGCTCCCACAGAAGAGAAAAAAGCCGAATAAGCTTTTTTAGGTTTTCTGAATCGAGTGGGAGGCGTGGAATTATTTTTTCCACGCCGTCCTCCCCGAAACTCATATCGCCCCTTCCGTGAAGCCGGCGGTATGAG
>JAHHRG010000045.1 GCA_020025965.1 Sutterella sp. | reverse complement strand
CTGACGAAAACAAGCACAACGCAATGCTTCTCGCCGACAGACAAAAATCTTCTCGGAGAATATTATTTTTATAAGAATAGCAAACATTCCGTTCGGTCGGTTTTGAGATTCGCTTTCTTTACGATAGGAATTTCCCTCATGGACATAGTTCACAAGGAGAAAATGTTCGTTTATAAATTATCGTGTGTATTTTAGCTAACTCTTTTTTCATTTTTATTCGATAAATCGCCATCTTTGTCTTCACAGTTCACTGGCATGAAAAACCCGATCCCGCACGTAAGAAAGACGCGACGGCGATCGGGTTTTGTTTGTGAAGAATGCTTTTTAGACAGAAGGCATCGAGGCGATCTGCTCGGCCAGCCCCTGCCAGAAGACGCCCGTTCCGATACAGATCAGGATGAACGCGAAGATGCGGGAGATTGCATCGGCACCGGCCGCGCCCACCGCTCGGCTCACGCGGTCACAATAGCGATAGCAGACAAAAACGGTGGCCAAAGTCGCAAAACAAGCGATCATCAAGCCGACGAAGGCTTCGAAGCCGCCTTCGAAAATCCCGGCACCCATCGCAGTGGCAACCGAAATCACGCCGGGCCCCATCGTGAGCGGCAGAGTAATCGGATAAAAAGCCATGCTCATCAGACGCTCGTGAGTGAGAGGCTTCTTGGGAACGGGGTTTTCTTCGTCTTCGGCGGAATCGGAAGGCGCATTTAAAGCCGTCCAACCGGCATAAAAGAGCACGATGCCACCGCAAATACGCAGTACGCCCATGGAAATGCCGAAGAAACTCAGAATAAAGTGTCCGGCAAAGAGGCTTGCAAAAAGAATGAGAGCGGAATAGAAAACGATCCGACGCACCATGGCGGCACGCGAGGCGTCGTCAATGCCGGGCGTCAGGGCCAAGAGAAACATGGACCCGCCGAAAGGATTCAAAACGGGGATGAAAGCCGAGTATGCGAGGAGGAAGGTATTGATGATCGTTTCCATAACGTGCCTCGATAGAAAAAAGACCGGATCCTCAAACCCGGTCTTTTTATTGCGTCCGGACAAATGTTTTTCATATTATACGAAAATACGTACTCGTCCATCGAAAAAAAAGAACATTTTCTTTCGTTAGGCACCGATAGAACGCACAGGGGACGTGCGTTGTCTCACGACGATCAGGCGCGAAGAATGTCGTCGGTACTCGCACGGCGAATGCCGATTTCCGCGAGCTTGGCAAAGAGGTTGTCGTTTTCGGCGGGCACAATAGCGGCGGCCGCATCTTCGACGATCGTCGTCTTAAAACCGGCAGCCACTGCGTCTTCGGCCGTAAAGCGAACGCAGAAGTCAAGCGCCAGACCGCAAACAACGACTTCATCAATACCCCGGGCTTTGAGGTATCCGGCCAAACCGGTGACGGCCTTACCGTCGGCTTCGACAAAAGCGGAATAGCTGTCAACAGCAGGATTCATACCCTTTCGGATCACGATATTGGCACGCGTATCTTCAAGAGCTGCCGGGAACTTGGCCCCATCGGATCCGGCGACGCAGTGATCGGGCCAAAGCTTCTGAAGGCCGTAAGACACCGTGATGTCTTCAAAAGGAACCTTCCCTTCATGGTTCGAGGCGAAAGAAACGTGGTCGGCGGGATGCCAGTCCTGGGTGAAGACCACCACGCCCCAGCGCGGATCGGCGAGAAGACGCTTGACGGGTTCGATCACCGCATCACCTGCGGGCACGGCAAGCGCACCGCCGGGGAGAAAATCATTCTGAACGTCAACCACAATCAAGGCCGTACGGGATGCGGACATCGAAAAGCTCCTAAATAGTTTGATGAGGGGATGTGCAGCTTCGAAGATTGTCGGTTTTTTGTTCTCTCCGAACGAAAAAACGCGTTCCTTTTCATGAACGAAAAGCGAATGTCATTTCTCTTAGAACCATGCACGGCAAGCATTCTAACGCTACGGAAGAACCTTGTGTTTTTAGCGTCTAGGGTTTACCTCCATACTCCTTCGGGTTATCGCCAATTGCTTTCTAGGGTTGATTACCTAGAGCGTACCAAAACACATTTCAATCGGCTATATTTATCGTTTCTCCCCCAAAATTCTCGTCGGCCCCTTCTTTTCGGCCGTACGAGAGGACAAACAAGGAAAACAGAAATGTCCGTCGAATCCCTCGCACAGACGGTTCCCGTGATTGCACTGGACAAAGTCCAGGCCGTGGCGCTTGCCGTTGCAACCTATTACTTCGGTGTATGGGTTAAGAATAGAATTCCCTTTCTCGCCAAATACTCGATTCCGAGCCCTGTTGTCGGCGGTATGACGTTCGCCGTCATCATGTCGACGCTTGAGTATTTCGGTATCGTTCGTCTTCAGATCGACAGCACGCTTCAGACGGTGCTGATGCTCGCTTTCTTTACGACGATCGGTCTGATGGCAAGCCTCAAGGTGGTCGCCACGGGCGGCAAGCTCCTCGTAGGCTTCCTTTTGTGCGTCACGGTCCTGCTCTTCCTTCAGAACGGTTTGGGCATCGGTATTGCCGAAGCTATGGGGCTTGACTTCCACTACGGCATTCTCGCAGGTTCCGTCTCCATGATGGGCGGTCTGGGTACGGCCGCCGCTTTCGGTCCCTACTTTGAAGAAACCTACGGTATTGCCGGCGGGACGGCCGTCGGTATTACCGCCGCGACCTTCGGTATGGTGGCCGCCCTCTTGATCGGCGGTCCCTTCGGTGAATGGTGCATTCGCAAATACAAGGTCAAAACCCCGAAGGCCGTAAGCACCCCCGAACCCGAACTTCATATTCCAGAAGACATGGAAACCGACATTGTCAATCCGGGCTCTGCCAAGAACCCGAGCTTCACGGATGAAATTATGAAGGCGAGCGCCATCGTCGCCATCTGTATGGGTCTCGGCACCGTTGTGTCCAATTTCCTGGGACAGTACATTACGCTTCCCGCCTACATCGGTTCCATGATTGTGGCGGCCGTTCTTCGAAACCTCGCCGACATGAGCGGTAAGGTCCAGATTCAGGGCAAGGGCCTTGACGCCGTAGCCGACATCAGTCTCGTTCTCTTCGTGACGATGGCCATCAACAGCCTGAAGCTTCACGAACTCATGCACCTTGCGCTTCCGCTCGTGATCATTCTGGCGGCTCAGACGGTGCTGATGCTCGTTTTTGCCTGGACCTTCATCTTCACGGCCTTCGGTCGCAACTACGATGCCGTGATGCTTTCCGCCGGCGGTATCGGCTTCTCCATGGGCGCGACGGCCAACGGTCTCGCGAACATGCAGGCTATTGCCGAAAAGTACGGTTCGAGCCCGCGCGCTTGGCTGATCGTGAGTTTGGTCGGTGCGTTCCTCATTGACTTGATCAACGCCATCGTCATTACTTGGTTCGGCGCACTCTAATTACTCACAATCAACGCCAACCGAGAGAAACCGCAGTTCTTTTTGTAGAGCTGCGGTTTTTTTTGAGACCTTCCCGAGCGCTAAAAACACGCGATGCCAAGTCAGCGAACCGCAGGATACAATAAGAACTGATCCCGTCAGAACCATTCAAAGGAAGACCATGAGCACCATCATTAAGACACCGGCCGACGCCCTCCCCGCCGATGTCCTTGAACTTGTCGAAGCCCGTTTGCAGAACGAAAGAAAATCCCTGGTTCTCGCCTATGTCTTCTGGCTTTGCGTCGGTTATTTGGGTGCTCACCACTGGTATCTCGGCCGCAAGCGCTGGGCAATGCTCTATACGGGCTGTGTGATTCTGATGACCGTCTCGGTTCTTTTCACCGGGATGACGAGCAGCTTGGGATTCGATGCGTCGAGCGTCTCAAGCATTCTCTCCGGCATCCCCATTTTGATCGTGTCTTTCGGCATGATCATCGACCTCTTCCTAATGCCCCGCTACGCCCGTCAGGCGATTGAAGCGAAACGCCAGGAACTTATCAATCGTTATCTGAAAAACGGTTATCTCTAAAGACAATACCGAACCGTTTTCGAAGACCGCCCGACAACCGTCGGACGGTCTTTTTTTTACTCAAGAATCGAATATCCTCTCCTCTGGCCATTATTTGTCACTCGAGCGGCCATTGGCAATCACCTAATTGAAGGCGAGTAACATCGCGCATCAGACAACAATATTTGCTCGGACGCTTTCTCACCTGTTCAATTTTTCACATTGCTTCTCATTAGAGGTGGAGCAATTACTATCGGTTCATTGAGTGGGATATTCATCAGTCTCGTAACAGACGTCATTGCGTCAATATCTGTTCCTGAACCCCGGAGAACTTTCGAACGTGATCAGCAACGGCACAAATAAACCGTCACCGTTCAAAAGGAGTGAAAATCCGTTTGGGGCCAGCCTTGTGGTTAATCTTCTGGAATGAAAAAAAACTATAAAACACTTCCCAAGAAGGTAGATAGGTGGTATGAGAGGAGGCGTGGAGAATCGTTCCACGCTTCCTACTCGGTTGGCCGAAGTGGCAAGATGTAGATTAGAAGCGAACGCGAAGTCCCGTATTGATTATCCAGGTGTCTTTCCAGTCGCCTTCCGTAACAAATCGTGAATCAAGCCACCAGTTCACACTGTCGGACAGGGCCGTGTTAGTACCGATTCCGAGATCAAACCAGGTTTCCCGGCCAGAGAGGCTGTCGCCGTAAGTGGTCGATTTCCCTTGGGCAAGATAGCTGTATTTGCCGTCAAATTCGCGCAGTACATCGGCATAGGCAAAAAGAGAACCGTCAACAGACTTAAAACGATAACCCGTTCTGATGCCGATGCGACCGATCAGACTGTCAATCGAATGAATTTTGGCTTCGATGCCGCTCTTCGTGAAAAAGGTGTCGCCCTGAATCTTCAAGTATTGCAACTGGAACTGCGGCTCAAGATAATATTGTTCGTTAAAAGTAATGCGTCGCCCGGCTTCAACAGCCAAGCCTGTGTAATCCTGATGAAGGGAAGAACCGATTGCATCGCCAATAACGTTGAAGAGGTCGTATTGGCTCCTCAAGCGCCCTGCTTTCAGCGTAGTGTCAACATAACCGCCAGAGTCGTTCATACGCGTAACATAAAAATTTATGCCGAAGCGTTCGAGGTCTCCTTTTCCTACGATGCCTTTTAGATCTGCATCACTCTTGTCATAATCAAAAGAGACACCGATCATTTGGATCAAGCCGTCGTTGGCGAGTCCTGCGTTGTAACCCACCTGTACTAGGTCGGATTTCAGATCAAAAGCTTCAGCAAAGCCAGAATCGCGACGCATAATGCGAACCCAGGCACCTTTGTCTTTGGCGGTCAAATCGTCGGGTTCGGCTATTCGATCGTTAAAGCGTGAAAGCGAAGATAAAGCGGCATAGCTGATACGCCCCGTTTTTCCCAAAGATGCAACATTCTGATTAGTCTTGCCGAGCTTTTTGGTGAGATACCAGAAGGTTTTGCCGTTATTGTCTTCCGACAGTTCACATTCCGTGACAAACTGCGAATCGAAAAGTTCGTCAGCGGCGAAAAATATCTGGCCGTCAATATTGGTACTGAAAGTCGTATTGCCTTCTGCGACACTGGCAAAATAGAGTTTGTCGCCATGTTTCATCTCGCCAAGATTGGCTTTGGAAGAATCAAAGAAGACTTTCTGCGCAGAATTGTCTTCCGCTTTGCCGATTGTAATAAAGTCGCTCGTCTCACCGGCCTTTTGTTTCCCGAGATTGCTTTCCCAGTCAAGATCGATGATGAAATTGCCTCCCTTGCCAGAGAGATTTTTTATGTCGACACCCGTGTAATGTTTTTCTCGGTCTCGGTATTCGGAAAGCTTCAGATCTGTTCCGCGAATGATCGTGCTTTCATACCTTTCCCAAATCAGGTCGTCAGCGAGGAGGATGTTCCCATTATTGAGAGTGAGCTGCTTGAGTTGTCCTCCGGTATTGAGCCAGGAAGAGGACGGGTTGTAAATCCAGGTTGCCCCGTTTTCTAGATTGACATTAACGGTATTTTTGCCGAATTCACCAATGGCACTCCCGTACCAAAAGGAATTGGAACCATTTAACGTAACGTTGATCGCATTGGAGCCATTTCCCAAAAAAGAAGAGACATCCAAAGAACCGATCAATTGAACTGTTTCGCCAGAAACGTTGACAGTGTTGCCTTGGTTTTTTCCGAAACCAGGAGTTTTGGCTGAAATGGCCGTACTGTCATTGCGACCTTCATGACCGCCAATGGCAGCTATATATATTTGCCCCCCATTGAAATCAACAGTCGAGCCTTCTGAGACGTAGAGAGCCCCGTTGTTATCGACCTTGTTGTGTTGGACTGAATTAACGATGCTTACGTTTCCGGTTGCTGCGATTGTTTTTCCGCCCTTGATAATAGCGGCTTCCGTCGTGTCGGACCAAATGGCAGGACTGGCCCCTGTGGCATGAATATTGATGTTTTCGTAGCTTCCGGCCGCTGGAGATTTCTGAGGGCTACCTGAAGCATTAACGATGCCAATCCATTCGAAATTTTGCGCGAAAGTTCCTCCGGCTAAAGCACTTAAAGCCGCGAAGAGCGAGAGATTGACAGAACTGATTCGTGGTAAAGGCAATTTATTTATTCCTTTGAATGAAAACACCCACTACGGTTACTTGAAGAACTTTTGAAAGCCGAGGCCTTTTTCAAACGGCTTTCGTTCGCCATACCCTTTTCTGACTGGATGTTGCTAACTTCAGAACACTATAGTGGGAGGGTGATATGAAAAAACGCGACAATGGCAGTTGATTAATGGAAGTATTGGGGAGAAATAAAAAGCTAGACAACCTCCCTTCGGAAAAAGCGTTTAGTCTACCACATCTTACTATCCCGTTACTCTTTCTCACTAGATATTTCTTTCAATTTCTCCGGATAAATGCCAGGCTATTGCATATATTACCAAGCATTTTGACCTTAAAAAACAAAGACGCAAATACCGTATTAGTCACGACATATGATATTAGATCTATGATCTTTTTTCGTTTATTCCGAAATAACATCAACATTAACAATCACGTTTACCTTATTACAATTAAGATTTAATTTCTTTCGAGAGACAGTGATAGTTGGTATCACTATGCTGCCATTCTTCGATGCCTATGTAATTAAAGAATCGCTGAATTTCAACTGAATATCACAGGGAATTCTTTTTTTTGCACCTATCAAATATAATAAATACGGTGAAATTCTAGTTCAAAATACATTAAATCTTTCTAATTATTAATTATTCAGCAAAATCTGTATAAATACTCGAACATTCTTACCACAGCACTCGAATGTACATCAGAATAATTTTTACTCAAGCGGAACACTTTTCTTTGTTTTTATTAAAGCGTAAGACATGTCAACCTTGCCTCGAGAACGTTTGGAAATATTGATGCCCTGGAAAGAATTGTTGTCCTCATTGTTTCGTTTCTGTTCATCGTGTTCGCCAATCTTATGATCTCGAACTAATGCTTCGAATTTATTCATGCGGATTACCTATCACCTCAGTGTTCATCTAATGGAGAATTATCTTCAAATAAACTACAGCATACTTAAGTTTGTTAGGGTTTGCCTGTCGGAGTGGTTGCTAGATTAAGCACAAAGCTTTCAATTCAGTCACATTTCAGGAAGGTTGGAATATTTTCATACTCATATTAGCAATGCCCGTATATATCTCTCAGTAGACAGAATTGCTGTCAGGTCGTTTATTAAAGCGATGGCTTCTATGAAAAAAATGTAACGTCAGAGAACCGTTGATGTCTTCAGGGAAGAGGATCAGACATAGCACAAATTGGGCATCGATCCTTAAGAGATTCTGGTGTAGTTGTGAGTGACTTTCTCAATCGTTTCACCAGAGGATCCGCGAAGGTCTTGCAGTTTTGGAGATGCTATCGACAAATTCTTCTTGCGTCTACTCGTTGCAATAGTAATATCATTTGTTTTGCAATGAGTCTGAAACAAATTTCAGTTGTTTTTTTGAATTGATGATATTCATTGCAAAAAATACAGATACAAAACTTAGAACTTGCGCCAAATCTTCACAAGACGCTATTGATAATTTAACACTTGAGTTGTGACTATTAAATGATAAAGACTCTAGCTTTATCGCAAATGATAATATATAAACTTCAAAAAATAACGAAAATATTTATAATACTTATATTTAAAATATAGATCACAACAGAATTTCTGCATTAACCCTATAAATAATAACTTTAGATCAGCGAGTACCTCTGGTTTAACCAGACCGGTGTATCTTGATATTGACTAAATGAGAAATCTTATCGTCTAACCGTAGAGTAAATGTTGTTTTATTGCTCGCCACGTTTACCGCCGTATCAATGCGAAGTATCGCTTTCGAAGTTCCGCGTGGATCAAGTTAAGAAGAAAGTTCGTACGCCCACACTGATTGATCCATCCATGCTAGACGCCATGGCACAGTCCTTCTTCCAGAGTTGATGTACTTCATTAGCTATCGTCCTCAAGGGACATTGTTTTGGTTTTACGCTTCCCAAAGGAGCTTCGACTGCTTCTACAAGTAAAGAGCATCGCCGCTTGTGGCCTCTCTTGGTGATGTGGAGCTGGGTATTGACCCATTTTTCCCGCCGCTCAATATCCGCTTTTGATTCTCATCGTTCTTTGTCTCCGGGACTCAAAACGATTGTCGTTGTTGAAAATCTAAAAAAAACCGGATTCCACCGAATCGATAACTTCTGAACGTCAAAGAACAGGCCTCGTTTTTGATCAAATATTTGAGTTTCATTCGGCCTGAATTCACCTCGGACCGTCCGGCATTTTTTCTTAAATATCACGGCACGACCAATAGTTGAAGTATCTTTGACGCTACGCTGTTACTCAGCTATCATTTCCGCACGTCTTCGTCAATGACGTCTGCCGGAAGCGAAATCAGGGCTCACCGGTCTGAATTTTCGGCAGTTTTTTTATTTTCTTTTTTGTCTAAGAAAGGAGAGTGAAGAATGACCATTCGACAACTCACCGCGAAGGCCATGACGGCCCTCGTGATGGCCTCTTCGACCACTTGCGTATGGGCGGCCGGCCATGCAGATGACTTCGATCAACTCTATACACAATTGCTGGCCTGGACGACGGGCACCCTCGGTAAATCCATTGCCTTGATTTTCCTTCTGATCGGACTCGGTATTGGGGCCGTGAGGGGAAGCATACTCGGCGCCGTCACCTGTCTTGCAGCGGCTTTGGCCCTTGTCGTCGCTCCCGACATCGTTGAAGCGATCTTCACGACCTCACCCTAACGGGAACGATTTTCAGCAACCTTACGGAGAGAACCATGACGTCAGGCACCAAAGCAATCTACGGACTGGACGAGCCGCCGCGCTTTCTTCTGGTTCCGTTCGATGTTTTTCTCGTCTTCGTGACGGTTCTCTTCGTCGGAGCGCTCCTGGGCCGAGCAGGAATCGGCTGTGCGCTGGGCGTGCCGGCCGGCTGGGCCTGGCATCGCATCTCCGCCCGCCGGGGACGTCATTTCGGACTCGCCCTCTCGTACTGGTATCTGGGCTTCTCGCCTGTGAAGCGCACACCCGCGAGCTTCAAGCGACGCTTTATCGGTTAACGGGTGCCTCCCGAGGACTTTCTCAATGCATCTTTATACCACCGTGATGGCCGAACGTATCGGGCTCAGACGTGCCGTCCTCTTTGTCACCGCAACGAGCCTTCTGACCAATCTGCTTTTGGCCGGCGTTCTCCTCTCGATGAAACCCGAAACGCGCACCGTCATTATTCCGCCGACATTGGCTCAAGAGCGTGAAGTCTGGACCTTCACCGACACGGGACCGTCGGCTGCCTATCTCGAGCGCTTTGCGCTTTCTCTCCTCTCATACGTCGCCACGGTCACACCCGAGACGGTTGACTCGAGCCGTACGGCTCTCTTGCGTCACACAGACGCATCCGTTTACGGAGAAATCGAATCCGCCTTCATTATCGAGGGCGACCGGATGAAGAAAGACCACTCGTCAACGATCTTTTATCCGAAAAACGCCTCGGTTGACGAAAAGGCACTGATCGTCAAAGTGACGGGCACACAAAAACTTGTCATCGGCAATACGGTCACGAGCACGCATGAAAAGACCTGGACCCTCAGATTCCGTTATACCGCGGGCCGTCTTTTCCTTTTATCCGTCACCGATCGGGACCTCTGATTCCTCCGACCGCTTTTCTTCGAACGTTTGCTTTTCATGGGAGTTCGCCATGTTTGAGATCCGTCTCGCTCGAACCCGTTTTGCTTCTCTCCTCTCTGCTCTCGGCCGTGCTTCGGTCCTCCTCGTTGCAGGGCTCGCCGGCAGTTTCATCCTCGCACCGAGCGCCCCCCGCGCAGCCGACTTCTCGCTTCGCACCGAAACGACGCCCTTGGCGGTCACCATCCCCGTCGATTCGACAACACTGATTCGGATGGAAGCCAACCGTATTCGATCCGCCATTTTTGATAAGACGCTGATGGACATTCAGACCGATCAGGAAGCGGGGACGGTCTACGTTCTTCCCAAAACCGAAGGTGAATCAACTGTCTATTTGACCGCCGTTTCTGGCGATACGGCAGCGGTCCGATTAATTTTCGACGTTGATGCCCCCGCCCGCACGATTGTCCTTGAAAAGGAAGAATCGGTCGCCTCGGACTCCTCGCCCGATCCCGATCCCGTCGGCAATCTGAAGCC
This sequence comes from Sutterella sp., assembly GCA_020025965.1. GTDB lineage: Bacteria > Pseudomonadota > Gammaproteobacteria > Burkholderiales > Burkholderiaceae_F > Sutterella. Next base: position 6,515 of record JAHHRG010000045.1, on the reverse strand, counting down.
GCTCGCGGCTCACGGCTACTCGGCCGACATCAAACGCATCGTGACCCTGATGCTGAGAGGCGATATGACGAGCGGGGAAATTCTCTTTTCCGAACGCAAGAATGCCGGCCCCGCCGCCAAAGCCGCACTCGCCAAACTCATTCCGCTAAAAGCCAAACTGACGGGGGTTTGGCGCTCGCAGGCCATCGAAGCCTCGCATTTCGAACTCCGTAACGGCACGATCCGCCCGATTGCTTTGGATCCGCGAGCCCTGTCGGTCGCGGGTATCTATGCCGTGGCGCTCACCTCTCAAACCCTGATGCCCGGAGAGAAAACCGATTTGATTCTCGTGGAGGCCGATCGTGGAACCCGATGAGCTCACCAACGGGCAAATCCGTCGTCGTCAGCGCGTCTTGGCAGCGGCGATCTTCATTGCGCTCGTCACCTTTGCTACGGGTGCCATTGTGCTGACCGAATCTCCCAGAAAAGAGCGCCAGGTCTCGGAACCCACGATCTTCTCGATTCGCCCCGAACACGCCGACCGCGAAACCCTGATTGCCCGCTATGACGCCAAGATCCTCGCCCTGTCTCGTGACATCGATGCGATTCGAGCCGAAGCGCGTGAACGGGAACAGGAACTCAGAACGACCATTCTGATTCAGGAAAAGGAATTGAACGGGCGCACCAAGAGCCTGGCCGGCATTGAAGAAATGGCCAAGCGTATGGGCTACCTGCCTAAAAAAGGTGAAACGCCTGAAGAAACCGAAGAAAGACTCAAGGCTCTCGAAAAGCGCGAAGCCGACGTTCTTTATATCTCGGAACTTCGCCGGCGTTTCGGAAGTGAAGTCCCGGGACCCGTGATGACCGGCCGACCGTTGCCCGAGAACGGTCCTCAAACTGGGCTCCCCGATACGAGTCTGCCGGTTGCCTACCCCGAGGGGAACGGTTCCGAGCTGACGCGCACGAACGCCGGAACGTCTCCCGTTCAGGTCGATGCACAAGGAAGACCCGTCAAGCGCCTCTCGATGGTCAGGCTCGAGGCCCTTAAAAAGGAAACGGCCGACGCTCCGAAGATCGACCGCAAACCGGTTTCGGTGGTGCGTGACGAGGCTCTCTCGATGAACCGAGTTCCGGGCTCGACCGTGACGGACTACATCCCGGCCGGTGCTTTTGTGCAGGGACGCGTTCTGACGGGCGTTTATGCCGCAACGGGTGCGGGGGCATCGAGTGCGGCGCTCCCGATGTTGATTCGCCTTGAAAACACGGCCGTTTTACCCAATGCCTGGAAAACGAACGTGAAGAGCTGTCATTTGACCGCTTCGGCCACGGGCGATTTGTCGTCCGAGCGCGTTTTCGTGCGGCTCGACCGCCTTTCCTGCATCGGTGAAACGGGCGAAGTTTTGGACGTACAGGTCAAAGGCTATCTCGTCGGTTCCGACGGCAAGGTCGGTCTTCGCGGAAAGCTTGTGACCCGTTCGGGTCAGGCGATTGCGTCCGCTCTGTCGGTCGGACTGCTCTCGGGGCTCGGCAACGCCATTTCTCGCAACAACGAAGAAATCGATACCTCGGTCTTCGGCACGCAGACCACGCGTTACACGAACGCATGGCTTTCGGGCTTGGGCGACGGCATGGCCGACGCCATGGATCGCATCACGGACTACTACCTGAAACTGGCCGATCGGATTTTCCCGGTCCTCGAAGTCGAAGCCGGCCGACGGGTCGACGCGGTCTTTTCGCAGGGCGTTTTGTTGGCCGACGAGGTTGAGTAACCGTCACCGCCCTATCGCTCTCCTCTCTTTTTCTCGGGCGCCCGCCCCTCTTTGAAATTCCAATCTTTATCTGCGGAGGCCTTTTATGTCTCTCTTTCGTTTCAACCGCCGTCCTTTGAGGCTCGTGATGCTCGCGGCCTTCGCGAGCTTGACGCTCACCGGCTGCTCCATGACCGGACTCAATGCCGCCGACGATTTTTCCTGTCCCATGGATATCGGTTATCCGTGTGAAAGCACGGCCGCGGCCTATCAAAAATCCGTCACCGGGCACTACGCTCTGGAAGACGAAGCGCGTCGAGAGGTCGCTCTTCGAGAACAAAAGAACGCAGATCGGGGTTTGATTGAAAGTCTCAAGCACACCTTCACGTCGAACGACGCCAAGAAAGACTCCGAAGCCCACCGCATCGATGCCACGATGAAGGGCGGTGCGGGCGAAACGGTATCGTTCGGCGTCGATGAAGAAACCGTCAACACCGCCGCCGATACCGCGGCTCTGCGTTTGCGCCCTAGCGACAACAAACCGATCAATCGAGACGGCCGTCCCGACTACGATCCGGCGATTGTCGTCACGAATCTGACGGCGCGCCCCGAACGGCTTCCGGAAGAAATCGTCACGATCTGGATTGCCCCGTGGACGGATTCGGAAGGCGACTTTCACGAAGGCGAAAAAATCCATGCCCGAGTCTTCGATGCACGCTGGGCCGCTGCTCGCCGCCGTGCCGAAGAAGCCCGAGGCGGACCAGCGGTGGTCTCGCTCCCCTTTGCGCGCGAAGGAATCCGTCCGGTCGGTTCGCCTTTCACCCGAACGACCGATGCTCGAACCGGCAAGGTTGAGAAGGACTCGGGAGATGAGTTCACGGCCTCTTTTGACGACAGGCCGGGCGAAGGCGCGGCGACACTCGAAGCCGAGAAACGCAAGATGGCCGACGATCTCGCTCGTCTGCATCCGTAAAAGGGGGTTGTGATGAAGAACCCTCGTTTTTTGCCATCCGACGACATCGAGACCGCCGCCGTCGACGCGGAGAACGCTCTTCACTCTAACGCTTCTTCCGCTTCGTCGACCGAGCCCCTCACGCGTCGTCTCAAACGGCAAATTGTCTCCGTCAAAGCCGATCTCGTCTCGCGCAGCAACCGAGTTGACGCTTACCTTCGTCAGAAGCTCGACGCGGCGCGGGAAAACATCAAGAGCGAAAAGCGTCCGAAGAGCAACCTCCGGATCAAAGGGGCCGTTCCCGGCTTTCGTCCGGGCGACGCAAGACTCATCGATCGCTTCGGCGACATGCTCCCCTGGGACTGGGTCGATAAGAACGGCTTCTTTGTCACCCGAGGCCACACGCCGAGTACCCCCGAAGGCATCGGCTTTACCGTCGAAATCGCCCCGCAGACGGGGATTACCGAGCAGATGGAGAAGTCCTTGCTGGGTTTGACGGCAAACCTCCCGATCGGGGCGACATTAGCGATTACGGCTTATGCCTCGCCTCAGGTCGAAGCCATAACGGAACCGATGTTGCCCCCGGAAGTGGGACCCGATGCGTTTGCGCCTTTGGATCCCGACGCACGCGACATTCTCGTGCGCGCCATGTCCGCCCGTCGTGAAACGCTCAATCGAGGTGCTCGTCATCAGTTGACGCCGCAGGCGCCGGTCATGGTTCGTCACTGGCGCGTATGGGTATCGGTCGTCATCCCGACCGCCAAACCCACCGATCCCGAAGTGCTCGAAGAAGCGGCGACGGCCCGACGTTCGATTGCCACCGTCTTGGATCAGTCGGGGCTCTATTTGGGCGTTTGGGACGGGCAGACCTTGGTGACAACGGTCGCCGAACTCCTCAACCCCGCGCAGGTCCATGCCCGAGACTTTCACACGCCGATCTTCAATCCCTTTGAATCGCCCTCTCGTCAGGTGATGCTGCCCGACACCGAAATCACCGTCGAAAAAGATCGCGTGCTCTTTACGAGTACTCAGGCGAAAGCAAAAGATCCCTCGTCCGTCATGTCGGCCGTGGGGCTTATGGTTACGCGCTATCCGGAACACCGCTGGTCCCTCGCAGATGCCACGTCGTTGTTGGGTGAAATGGGGCGCGGCGGTTCGCAGATTCCGACACCCTTTTTAATGACCTCGCTCTGCCGACTCTTGGATCCGGCTACCGAAAAGGTCTTCGCCGACACCCACCGCATGCGAGCGCTCCAAATGTCTCAAACGCCTTTGTCGCAGCTCTCGCCCTACTACCACGAGAAAGCGCGTCAGTGGAACGCCGCCTCCAAGTCCTTTGAGTCGGAAGGCGGACTCGCTTTGGTGGCACACCAGTTGTTGATCCTTGCCCCCGAAGCCATGGAGGCCGAAGCCGTAAATGCGGCGTTAACGGTTGCCCGCAAGTCTGGGGTCGAACTTCGCCGCACGACCTGCCTTCACGCTCAGTCCTTGTTTTCCGCGCTTCCGATGGCCGCGGGACCGATTCTCTGTGACGACCTGCGTGCCATGGGGCGCCTCGAACGTCGCACCTTGGCCACCGCGCTTTATGGCGCTCCGGTCATGTGCGAATGGCAGGGAAGCCCGGCCCGAGACGACCGAGACCGCAAAACGCCCTTGCTGACGCTCTTGGGGCGCCGCGGACAGATCATGCACGTCGACCTCTTTGCGAATCCCAACGGTAACTATTCGGCAACGATCGTCGGCAAACCGGGGTCCGGCAAATCGGTCGTGATGAACGCCCTGGCCGTCTCGACACTTGCTCAAGGGGGACTCGTTTGGGTGATCGACGTGGGCCGCAGTTATGAGAAAACCGCGAATTTGTTGAACGGGAGTTTTCTGGAGTTCGATGCCGAACACGTCTGGGATCTGAACCCCTTCCTCACCCTGACGCTTTTGGGCGGCAGTGCCCAGGAAGAAGCGGTGGAAAGCGTCGTCGCGATTTTGGGCGAACTGTTGTCGCCCTTTGCGCCTTTGCCCGATTTACAGCGCGCGGTCCTGATTTCTTTGGTGTCGAACTGTGCCCGTCAGGCCGCCAAAGAAGGACGTGCGGCCACGCTCGCGGAGCTTGACCGCGGCTTGGCGGAGTTTGCCAAAACCGACCGTCGATTGGACGATCTGCGCATTCAGTTGTCGCCCTATCTGACGGGTCCCTTGTCGAAATGGTTTGACGGTTCGGGTAAGCCCCTCAACTTTACCTCCCGACTGACGGTACTCGAACTCGAAGGCTTGTCCGCGCATCCCGCCTTGCGTCAGGCCGTTTTGATGACGCTCATGCTTTTCATTGAAAAAACGATGGAAAAGGATCGCGCAACCGTCAAGCTCGTTCTCATCGACGAAGCGTGGGACCTGATGAGCTCGGGCCACTCCGGTCGCTTTATCGAACACGGCTTTCGCCGAGCCCGTAAGCATAAGGGCAGTTTCGTCGTCGCCACGCAGTCCATTCAGGACTTCTTTCAGAGCGAAACCGCGCAGGCTGCCTGGGACTGTGCCGATACGCGCATTTTCCTGCGTCAGGACGCGGAAGTGATTACCGCGCTCGAAGCCATGGGAAAGCTCGCGCCCGATCCCTACTTCCGGGAAGCCATGGCGTCTCTCACCACGATGCGAGGCTCCTGGTCGGAAATGCTCGTGCGCGTAGGCGACGCTCCGCCTGCGATCGGTCGGCTCGTCCTCGATCGTTTTACGCAGGTGCTCTTTTCTTCTTTGCCCGCCGAAGTCCAGGCCGTCAACGGCTGGCGTCGTACGGGCGCTTCCATGGCCGAAGCCGTGAATCTCGTGGCTTCGGGCTATATGAACCCTTCAAAAGAACTGTTGGCCGAGCTCTTTCACAAAGCCGAGCTCGCCAATACCGACGGAGAGATTGACTGATGGTCTCGATTCCAATCAATGACAACGGTCCGGTGGATCCCCCGGCCTCTTCCCTCACGGGAGAGGCGTCCGTCATGGCCGCCTATCGGGAAGCCTACGAGGACTACGAAGCCTCGGAAAATACCCCTGAAGAAGTGCCTCAATCGGTGACAAAGAAAAAGGCGGCGGAAAAGCCCCTCAAGAAAACGTCCGATGCCCCTGCCGACCGTCCGACAAACGAAAAGGCCGACATCGCGGCCATGGTGGCCTCGCCCGTCGAGAGCACCAAAGAACTCGGTTTGAAGCTCGAAAAGGCTCGCCGCAACATGGCGAAATCCAAAGATGCCGAGCGTCTGCGAGCGATCCCCGAAGCGACAGCCGACAATCCCGAACCCTGGGTGAGCGCCGCAGGGGCGTCGGCCGGGCTCGCTCCCATTCCGCCCAAAGGGAAAGCGCCGGCTTTGAAAAAGAACGGAAAGAAAGCCGCCGAATCGACGAAGAACCATACGCCGACCGAGGCCGAGGAAAAGAATGCAGATCCGAACGGGTCTCATAAGAACGCCGAGACGACCTCGTCCGCCCCGTCAACGAAGGCCGTTTCCGCCGACAAAGCCGATCGCCCCGCTCGGGCGGGCACCTCAAAAGCGCGGAAAAAGCCGGCCGAGAAGAACGCCGAAACGGGTCTCATCGGTCGTCTGTTGACAGAGGCGGACGACGGTTTGTCATCCGATCCGGCCGGTCCGGCGGAAGATGCCGACAAGAAACCCGCGAAGAAAAAGGACGCGGAAAAAGAATCCGATTCGAGCGACAAAACGGAGAAAGCGGCCGATGAGGAAGAAGACGTCAACCTTGACGATCCCCGCTATCGCGACGACGGCGTGCCGACGGGACTCGTTGAAGACATTGCGCCGAAGCGCCTCTCTCAAAAGGAAATCAAGAATCTGCCGGGA
>JAHHRG010000044.1 GCA_020025965.1 Sutterella sp. | reverse complement strand
ACGCTGCGGTAGTCGATCAAATCGACAATATTGAGAAGCGGATTCGTTTCCATAGTAAGGCGTTCACTCAATTAAAGGGATTCGCGAAGGCCGAGGTTGCGTTCGACAGCTTCGACGGTATTGCTCATCAGCATGGCGATGGTCATGGGACCGACGCCGCCCGGAACCGGGGTAATGGCACCGGCCACGTCCATGACGGCCTTGGTATCGACGTCGCCGCAGAGGCGGCCGTTTTCGTCACGGTTCATACCGACGTCGATCACGACGGCGCCGGGCTTGACCATGTCGGCAGTAATCATTTTGGCACGGCCGACAGCAGCGATAAGAATATCGGCCTGGCGCGTAAAGTGCGCGATGTCGGGCGTGTGGCTGTGCACAATCGTCACCGTGGCGTTTTTCTCGAGGAGCATCAGCGCCTGAGGCTTACCGACAATATTGGAGCGTCCGAGGATGACGGCGTATTTGCCTTCGGGGTTGCAACCGGCTTCTTCGAGAAGCTTCATCACGCCGTAGGGCGTGCAGGGACGAAAACCCGTTCGGCCCGTCAAAAGCTCGCCGGCAGAGACGACATGAAAGCCGTCGACGTCCTTTTTGGGCGAAATCGCACCGATGACGAGCTCGGCGGAGAGATGCGGCGGAAGAGGGAGCTGCACGAGAATGCCGTCTACCTCAGGGTCGTTATTCAAATCTTCAATTGTCTGAAGGAGCTGCGCTTCGGTCGTATCCTCGGGGAGGATTTTTTCGATGGAGCGCACGCCCGTTTTCTCACAGGCGCGCATTTTGTTGCGAACGTACACCTGACTTGCCGGATTTTCACCGACAAGAACGACGGCAAGACCGGGACGATGACCGTGCGCTTCGCAATCGGCCACTCGGTTTTTCAGGTCGTCGAGAATGTTGGCGGAAAGGGCTTTCCCGTCAATGATCTTGGCAGTCATGGAGAGTGATTCTCAGAAATTAAAAAAAAACGGTCTCTTGCCTGGGGCCCGAGACCGTTTTTTAGATGTCAAAAGATGGCCCTAAAGCTCGATTAGCGCATCAGGGTGGTGCCCATCACGACACGCATCAGGTCAGCGACGGTGCCGGAGTTCGTCTTGTCCATAATCGAGGCGCGATGCGCTTCGACGGTCTTGATGGAAATACCGAGGTCGTCGGCAATCTGCTTATTGAGACGGCCGTTGATGATGCGTTCGAGAACCTGCTGTTCGCGAGGCGTGAGCTTGGCGAGCAACGCTTCGTTGAGGCTGCGACGTTCCTTTTCCATGTGGCGTTCGCGAGCTTCGTGAAGCATGCGTTCGACAAGCTGCTTCAGGGCGGCCTGTTCGAAAGGCTTCTCGATAAAGTCGACGGCGCCGCGTTTCAAAGCGTTGACGGCCATAGAAACGTCACCGTGACCCGTGATGAAAATAATCGGGAGTTCGGCATCGCGAGCCAACAGGTGTTCCTGAACTTCAAGTCCGCTCATGCCGGGCATGCGGACGTCGAGAACGAGAACGGCGATGGCTTTGGGATCGTACTTCGCAATGAAACTTTCACCGCTGTCGTAAAGTTCGACACGGTAATCACTGGCTTCAAGCAGCCACTTGAGAGAGTCGCGAACGGCATCGTCGTCATCAACGACGTAAACGGTACCGAGCGTCTCAGGCGTGTCCGATCCGTAATCGTATGGGAACATGAATAAAAACCTCCTCTATGAGGCTCAGATTTTACAACAGATTTGGTGTGGGTTCACACAGAATCGGGATGGTGAAAGTGAAGGTTGCACCGCCGCCCGGCGTATCCGTGATGGTGATGCGTCCCTGGTGCACCTCGACAATGGAGCGACAAATGTTGAGCCCCATGCCCATCCCTTCGTTCTTTGTTGAGTAAAAGGCGTCGTAGAGAAGTGCTTTGTTTTCGTCCGAAATGCCCGGACCGTGGTCTCGAATTTGGAACTGAATGAAATCGCCGCCTTCTGTTTTGGAAACGTTCAGTTCCACCGTATGGTTAGGGAAGGGCTGAACGGCTTCCATGGCATTTTTCAAAAGGTTCAGAAGAAGCTGTTCGAGCATCACCGAATCGCCCTTCATGTTGGGTAAATCGGGTTCGATCGTCGTTTCGATCTGAGCCTTGAGTTTTGCGGCTTGAATAAGAGCCAATTCCATCGTTTCCGTTACGATCGTTTCGGGAACGACGGCCGTAAATTGCGGGTCCGTTTTCTTGGTGGCGGCAAAGCTGCGGATACGCTTGATGATGGCGGCGGCACGCTGAGCTTGTTTGGACATCTTGCCCAAAGCAACGAGCGTGTCTTCGCGACTGAGTTTCCCGGCTTCGATCATGCAGGTAGCGCCGACGGCATAGTTCGAAATGGCGGCAAGCGGCTGATTCAATTCGTGAGCGAGAGAGCTTGCCATTTCCCCCATCGTGACCAAACGTTGAGTGGTTTCTGCTCGGCGGAGCTGCTCTTCAAGCGCGAGCTCCGTTTCACGCTGATTCGTAATGTCGGTAGCGATGATCATGCAGGCTTCGGTGTCGTCAGTCCACGTGAGCATCTGCATGCGCGCGTCAAACCAACGTTCCGTCAGATCGTCGTAAACGCCCTCGCGCGTAATACGCGGCGATTTTTGGATCAGAGCCAAAAGGCGGCGAGCACCGGCGACATCCGGTCCGAAAATGCGGGCATAGGGCGCATTGTGGAAAAGCATGTGCGGTGCCGTATGCGGTTTCTGTACGATGCTGATTACGCAAATGGCCGAATTCATCGAGTGAACGACACGCGTAAAACGTTCGTGTGCGGCAGTCATGCGTTCGCGGGCACGCTTTTGTTCGGAGATGTCGTAGAGTTCGCCGATCCAGCCGATGATGGTGCCGTCTTCATTCAAAAGCGGAGACACATTGAGCTGAGCGTCGAAAATGATCCCGTCCTTGCGGCGGATCTGAAATTCGAGCGTACGGATGTGATGAATTTCAGGCTTTTCGAGAATGTCGAGATAGCGGTTCGAGATGTCTTCGGACCAATAGGGGTAGGGATAGGTTGTCCCGAAGAGCTCTTCGGCGGAGTATCCGACGAGCTTCTGGAAAGTTTCGTTCACAAAAAGGATGTGCCCTTCAAGGTCCGTCACGCGAACACCCGCCAAGGAGGATTCTGCCATTGCGACACGAAGAGAATATTCGGCCGAGAGGCGTCTGTGAGCGGCGTGTTGCTCTTTCTGATTCTTCAAGAGAAGTCCCAAGGCGAGCGCCAACATGCCGGCCAAGGCCAGAATAACCCAGAGTTTGATGTTGTCGGGAGTAAAGACGCTGTGCTCGAAACTCTCAGACGTGAGCGTCACGGTCGGATCGTTGAAGATCGGGATCGGCGTCGTCTGCATCAGTTTCGGAGTACCGTTCGTATGCACATGGTCGCTCATGGCGACGCCGTTTTTCGTCGTATAGAAGTGGTACTGCTCGGAACCGATGACATCGGCCGCTTCGTGAATCATATGGGTGAAATTGACGCGGGCGAGCAATATCTGATCGGGAACCGGAGTCGGGACGTAAATATTCACGTAGACCTGACCGCCTTCCTCGAGGTTATAGGGCGAACCGATAAAGCTCGCGTCTCGCATCAGCACGCTTTCTATGGCTTTGCGATTTTCGTCCGACTCAATGCCCGCACCGATCGTATTGTTGGCGATCGTATTGTGCGAAGGCGAAAGCCAATGGCGAAGAACACGCAGGTCTCGGTCAACGAGGGCAAGTTCCAGCACTTCTCGGCGATCATGCATAAAGCCCATGGCGGCAAGTTCGGAGCTGCGAACGCGCGATGTCATCCCCGGCACGTGCATAAGACGCATGCTGGTACGTTGCAGGAGTTCTGTAGTGCCCAACAGGCGGGATTCGATCGACTGGACCAAAAGACTGCTGGCTTGTTCCAGGCGAGCGGTTGCGGCTCGGCGGTCGGCGTCGAGAATGAAAACGGCGGCAAAAAAGAAGCAGGCACCGAGAAGAAGAATGGCCGCCCAAGAGGCATAAATGCCGATGAGTGAACTCTCCTCTCTGCTGTGAGAGGCATTGAGCGCTTTAAAGGTCGCCGCTACCTCTTTGTCGGAAAAATCCTGGGACATGAAATCATCTCGTGTTGTCGTTATCGGTTGAGATCGTCGGGAGTCATTTTACCGACAGAAGGCCTTCGGGTCTCTTGGGACTTTCGCTACGCAAGGGCAAGAGGTGGATGCGCATCATAGAGAAGCTCGGTGCAGGCCTGCGATCGGCTAAAATATCGAGATATCGATTCGACCGACGGTTTTCGACAAGAAACCGTCAATATTTAAGACGCGTTTACTCATGGCACTTACTCAACAAGAACTCAAGCGCGAAGTGGCCCGTGCGGCTCTCGCTTACATAGAAGAAGGCAAAATTCTGGGCGTAGGCACCGGTTCGACGGTTGACCAGTTTATTGATCAGCTTCCGGCTTATCGCGACAAGATCCCGGCCTGCGTTTCTTCGAGCGAACGCTCGACCAAGCGTCTCGAAGCCTTGGGCTTCAAGGTGCTCGATATGAACGAAGTCGATGAAATCGGTGTTTATGTCGACGGCGCCGATGAAATTGATCCGAGTTTTTCGATGATCAAAGGCGGCGGCGGTGCGTTGACGCGTGAAAAGATCGTCGCTTCCATTTCCGGCAAGTTCGTTTGCATTGCCGACGCCTCGAAGAAGGTCGACGTGTTGGGTAAATTCCCTCTGCCCGTTGAAGTGATCCCGATGGCCGCCCGTGCCGTCAAGGCTCGCCTTGAGGCTATGGGTGCCGACGTGAAGCTTCGTGACTTTGTGACCGACAACGGATGCCATATTCTCGACGCTGCAGGTTTGTCGATTAAGGATCCGCGTGCGCTCGAAGCCGAAATCAATGCTTGGCCGGGGGTCGTGACGGTCGGTCTTTTTGCCGCCCGCGGTGCCGACGTTCTTCTTCTCGGTACGCAGGACGGCGTTGTCACGAGTCTTCGCGACGAATAAGCCACCGTTCCGGTGACGGAATTGAACGTACAAAAAAATACCCTGCCTTCCGACAGTGTCGGAGGACAGGGTGTTTTGTCTTTTGAGGACGGTGAAAACGTGCGCGCTTTAGAGCGGCTTGTAGTTTTCAGGCGTCTTGAAGTCGCCGCCGTCGCCGAAGAAGTAACGTTCGCACTGTTCCATCAACTGCTTGCGGGCTGAAAGATCGGCCAGGTTCAGACCGTATTCATTGACCATCATGGTCTGCAGGCGCGTCCATTCGGCCCAGGCATCCTTACTGACGCTGCGCCAGATGCGAACGCCGAGCTCGCCGGGGAAGGGCGGGAAGTCGAGGCCTTCGGCCTCCTTATTGAGTTTTACACATTTAACCATGCGAGCCATTTGCTTGCTCCTTGAATAGAGGATGGGGAACGCTGCCGCGTTCTGCGTGGAAAATTTTCCGTACATTGTAGCGCGAGACGCGTCAACGACAAGCGGAGTGCTTTTCACGAGAGCGGCCGTCTCCAAGGAAGACTGATCTAATTATGTCTGATCGTGCATTGTTTGCGGCTTTCCAAAAAGTCAAAACCGAAGTTGACGACGCGCTCGCCGTGACTCGTGAAAAGGAAGAGAAAGCACGCGTCGAAGAGGAAAAGAGGAAAAAGTCTAAGAAGGCCGATGCGGCGAAAAAGTTTGCGTCTCCCGAACCTACGGCGGAATCGTCAATCAGTGCGTCGGCTTTTCGTGCAACGGGCGGCTTCGGCGAAGCGCTAGCGAGTGCCGCTCGTTCGTCGGGTGCTTCTTTTCGTCTCTCCGACAAAAAGGAAAAGACGAAGCCTGCTCCTCAGAAGACGCATCAAGCGCCTGTGACGCCGAAGGCCGTAGTTGCTCAAACCGAGAAAACCGACGGCAAGTCTCTGCGCAACCGTCGCGATGCAACCCATCGTGACGAACGTCAAACGGAAAAGTCCCGAGATACCCGTCGTCAGGATCATAGCCGTTCGTCCGAAGCTCTTCGCTCGAAACAGCAAGGCGAACGCCGCCGTGACCGTCAGGCCGTCACGACGGAGAAGGATGAAAACCGTCGGCGAAACCTTCGCTCGAACAATGTTGACAAAACGAATAAAACGGACAAAGCCGATCAGGCCCGTCGTCCCCGTTTGTCATATGAAGAGCGACGTACTCCCGTACCGCCCTTTACGCTCATGCCGGGACTGCCTGTTTCGGAACGAGGTGAAGAAGTAGCCCGCGCCATTCGCGAAAACCGAGTGGTCATCGTTTGCGGCGAAACGGGGTCGGGGAAAACGACGCAACTCCCGAAGATCGCCATGATGGCGGGCCGTGGCGAGCACGGCATGATTGCGCATACGCAACCGCGACGCATTGCTGCGAGTTCTATCGCAAAACGTATAGCCGAAGAATTGAAAACGGAGCCGGGCGATGTGGTGGGCTATAAGGTCCGCTTTACCGATACGACGAGCCCGGGCGCCACAATCAAGCTGATGACGGACGGGATTCTTCTTGCAGAAACGCAGGCGGATCCTTTGTTGCGTGCCTACGATACGATCATCATTGACGAAGCGCACGAACGTTCCGTCAATATCGACTTCCTCCTAGGGTACTTGAAGCGCTTGCTGTTGAAGCGCCGCGATCTCAAAGTGATCGTCACTTCCGCGACGATTGATGCGGAACGCTTTGCCGAACACTTTGCCGAGAACGGCCGTCCTGCGCCCGTTCTCACGATTTCTGGACGTACCTATCCGGTGGAAGTTCGTTACCGTCCGCTTGAAGATGCCGACGAAACCGACGACAAGACGCTCGTTGCTGCAATCGACAACGCTTGCGGCGAATTGGAAGCAAGCGGGCCCGGCGATATTCTTGTTTTCTTGCCCGGCGAACGCGAAATTCGTGAAACGGCCGATCATTTGAGAAAAAACCGCCGTTCGTCAACGGAAATTCTGCCCCTCTATGCCCGTCTGAGCGCAGCCGAACAGGAACGCGTCTTTCGTCCGAGCGGAGCACGCCGTATTGTGCTCGCCACAAACGTCGCGGAAACGTCGATTACGGTTCCGGGGATTCGCTATGTGGTGGATACGGGCTTGGCTCGCGTCAAGCGCTATTCGTATCGCAACAAGGTCGAACAGCTTTTGATCGAACCTGTGAGCCGGGCTTCGGCTGATCAGCGTGCGGGTCGTTGCGGCCGTGTGGCGAACGGTATCTGTATTCGTCTTTATGACGAAAAGGACTATCAGGCCCGTCCGGCCTTTACGGATCCGGAAATCATGCGTTCGAATCTCGCCGCAGTGATTCTCCGAGCAATGGCGCTCAAATTGGGGGACGTACGAGAATTCCCGTTTGTGCAGGCACCGCCGCCGCGGGCTTTCGCCGACGGCTTCAGCATCCTGCAGGAACTGACGGCCGTAACGGAAGAGGGACGATTGACGAAGGTGGGGCACGAATTGGCTCGTCTTCCCGTGGATCCGCGCCTGGCACGCATGCTGTTGGCAGGGAGTCGCGTGGGAAGTCTCGAAGAACTTCTCATCATCTGTTCGGGGCTCTCCGTTCAGGATCCGCGCGAGCGTCCGATCGACGCACAGCAGGCGGCCGACGAACAGCACCGCAAGTTTGCCGACGAAAAGTCCGATTTCCTCGGCTATGTGAAGCTTTGGCGTTGGTACGAAAAGGCCTTGGCCGAAAAGGAAAGCAACCGTAAGCTCGAAGCTGAATTGAAGCGCCGCTTCTTGTCACCGAGGCGTTTACGAGAATGGCGAGATGTCTGGCGTCAGCTCGTGCAGCTGACCGACGAACTCGGCTGGCGACGCAATACCGCTCCCGCGACATTTGAAGAAGTGCATAAAGCGCTCTTGACAGGACTTCTGGGCAATATCGGTTCGAAGGCCGTTGAAAGCGACTTCCGTGCGCCGCCTTATTTAGGGGCTCGCGGGATTAAATTCTGGATTTGGCCGGGCTCCGCGCGTGCGAAAAAGTCGGGGCGTTGGATTCTGTCGGCCGAAATTGTCGAAACCTCGAGGATGTTTGCTCGCTGTGTGGCCGATATTGATCCCGAATGGATCGAAGCCGTGGCCGAACGGCTCATCAAGCGTAGCTGGACGGAGCCTCATTGGGAAAAGACGCGCGGTGAAGTGGCGGCTTTCGAACGAGGAACGCTATACGGTCTGACGATCTATCAGCAACGCCGCGTGAGTTTTGCACCTCACGATCCGGTTCAGGCCCGTGAAATCTTCATTCGCCAGGCTCTTGTTGAGGGAGAGTGGGAAGGAAAGGCGCCGTTTTTCAAGCATAACCGCCGGCTCGTACGTGAAATCGAAGAACTCGAACACAGAACCCGCCGTCCGGACGTTTTGGTTGACGATCAGCTGATTTACGACTTCTACGACGAGTTAATCCCGGCCGATGTGGTCGGCACTTCGACCCTCATGAAGTGGCTCTCGACAGTTGAAGATCCGAAGTATCTTTACATGACGAGAGAGGCGCTCATGCGCCACGAAGCGAGTGAAGTGACGAATCGATACTTCCCGAAAACGATTGATATGGCGGGCGTTACGATGAGCCTTGGATATCACTTTGAACCGGGGAGCGTTAAGGACGGCATTACTTTGGCCGTACCGCTTTATGCTTTGAATCAGATCGATTCGCTTCGCTGTGAATGGCTCGTTCCCGGTATGGTGAAAGAAAAGGCGCAGTTCCTTTTGAAGTCGTTGCCGCAGAAGATTCGTCGTCATTGCATCCCGTTGCCAGACTATGCGACGAAGTTCTTTACGAGAACGGCGGAAGGAGAGCCGCAGAGCCTTGCTTTTGCTGAGGTGCTCGCTCGCGACGTTCGTGAGAATGCCGGCGTGGCCTGCCATGTGTCCGATTTCAAGATCGAACAGCTCCCGCCGCATCTCATCATGAATTTCAAGGTCCTGGACGAACACGGCCGACAGATCGCCATGGGGCGTAATTTGGCGCAGTTGCGTGCGGAATTGGGTGAAGCCGCTCAAGAAACTTTCCGCAATGTGGCGCAGGAAGATGCGACCGTAGCGAAGGACTTGGAAGAAGGGATTGTTGACTGGACTTTCGGCGAATTGCCGGAATTGATGGAAATTTCCCGAAAGGGGCAGACTTTGATCGGGCATCCGGCCTTGGTCGATAGAGGTCGCGACTGTGCGATCGATGTTTTTGATGATCCGCTTGAAGCCGCTCGCGAACACCGAAAAGGCCTTTTGAGACTTTTTAGGCTCACGCTTCGCGAACAAGTCCGTTTTGTCGAACGTTCCGTTCGCGATTTGGGCCGCGTACAGATGCAGGCGCAGATGGTGCCGGGTTTGGCGCAGCTCTTCGAATCGTCGGATACGCTTGCCGCGGAAGTGGTCGACTGCGCGCTTTTGGCGACGGCTCTGGCCGAACCTCGTCCGACCGACGAAGCGACTTTCCGCGAACGTCGAGAAGATGTGAAGGGCCGTTTGACACTCGTTGCAGGTGAAATCTCTCGATTGATGGTAGAGATTGTGAGCGAAAGTGCATCGATACCCTCGAAAGTGAAGCGCTTGTCGGATGAAAAAGCACTCGTTGCCGATATCGAATCGCAATTGAAAGATCTTTTCCGTCCGCACTTCTTAACGACTGTGCCGCTTTCTCAATTGGCGCACTATCCGCGTTATTTGAAGGCGCTGCAGTATCGACTTGAACGCTATCGAGACGATCCGGAACGCGATGCTTCGCGCCGTCGGGATATCGAACGTCTCACGGTGCCGTTGCTTCGCGCGAGAGCCGAAAGACGCGGTCAGCCTGACGCGCGTTTGGACGAATTCGGTTGGATGCTTCAGGAGTTGCGCGTTTCGCTCTTTGCGCAGCAACTGAGAACGCCGATGCCGGTGAGCGTTAAGCGCCTCGAACGTGTCTGGGCGGCGATTATTCGTCTCTGATCGACACTGATCTTTTTCAGCCCGCTTGGGACTTATTGGTTCGAGTGGGCTGAATTTGTAAAAGAGAAAGGATTTTCAGATCATTAACTAAGCTAATGATTAGAATTCAGCCCGTCTATCGTTCGACCAACGAACGATTCTTTGTGACATATTCTTTTTGGGATTTCTGACTGTGACGCTTCCCTTTAAAAAGCTGATGCTCACCATCGGTGTCGGAATGATGCTGGGTGTTTCTCCTCTCTTTCTATCCTCGGTCTCGGCCGCGGTTTCGGGGGAATCGATTCAAACCGTTGGACTTCACAAAAAGGGTGACGTGTCGGAGACAAAGAAAGCACGTGCTCGTCATGCGAACCAACGTCCGATCGCTTGGGCACGGGCGAGTCAGGCTACCCTGGCAGGGCTACGCGAAACGCCGGATCCTCTCTTTTTAAACAGCAGCGTTGCGCTCGTTGTTGATCAGGATACGGGCGAAGAGCTCTTTAGTAAAAATGCGGATATCGATTTGCCGATCGCTTCGGTCACCAAACTCATGACTGCGTTGGTAATGGCCGAAAGCGGACTTGACATGAATAAGCAGGTTCGCGTAACGCGTGCCGACTATCTCCGATCGACCGCCCGCAGCAAACTGTGTAACGGTATGGTGCTCACTCGCAAAACGGCGCTTCAGGCTGCTTTGATGTCGAGCGACAACCGCGCGGCCAGTGTGTTGGCAAACTCTTATCCGGGCGGGAAAAAAGCATTTGTCAAAAAAATGAACGAGACGGCGGCACGACTCGGAATGACGGAATCTTATTTCGCCGATCCGGCCGGGCTCGATAACGGCAATCGTGCAACGGCCCGCGATTTGTCGAAACTCGTTGCTGCTGCTCACGAATACAAAATCATACGAGAAGCCTCGACATTGCCGACCGCCCGTCTTCGTGCCGGCAGATACGCTCTTAATATGCATACGACGAATCGTCTGATCGGACATCCCGATTGGCAGATCGGTGTCCAGAAAACGGGGTATACCCGTGCAGCCGGTCGGTGCATGGTTGTTCAGAGTGAATTCGCCGACCGCCGTGTGGTGATGGTGGTTTTGGATAGTCCCAACAGCTCGAAGCGCGCTCAGGATATGCAGACCATGCGTCGCTATGTTGAAGAGGAAGCGGGCTTTAACGAAAATTTCTCCGAAGTGAAGCCCTACGAAATTTACTAAGGTATCCGGTCCTTTGGGTTTTTGCCCGATTCTTTAGAAAGCAATAAAAAACGCGCCTTTCGAGTGTTCGAACTGCGCGTTTTTTATTTCTTGATTGTCGGCGGTTTAGTCGTTGGGGAGAGCGTCCGCAACGATTTCGGCAATATCGCGAATCTTCACGTCTTCGGCAGTATTGTCAAGCGCGCGGGCCGAATCCAACATCGTCAGACAGTGCGGACATGCGACGGCAATATCGTTGGCCCCCGTCTGACGCAAATCGTGGAGACGAATGATGTTGGCGGGTTTCTTCCCTTCTTCAGGTCGACGATCGGTCCACATCTGTCCCCCGCCGGCGCCGCAGCAGAAGGTCTTTTCGCCGCATTCGATCGGCTGAACGAGTTCGCCGACTGCGGCCTTAAGCACGTGGCGCGGGGCTTCGGTCACGCCGTTGATACGGGCGAGGTAACAAGGATCGTGATAAACGACCTTGTCGAGCGTTCGTTCAATCGTCGGAAGACGACCAGCCTTCATCATTTCGTCGATGAATTCCGTGTGGCTGACCACCGTGTAGCCGAAACCTTCGAAGTCGGGGTATTCGTTTTTGAGGGTGTTGAAACAGTGCGGACAGGCCGTAAGAATGCGCTTGAAACTGTACTGAGCGAAGTTTTCGATATTTTCAGCGGCGGCCGTCTGATAGAGGTATTCCTCACCCATGCGTCGGGCGAATTCACCGTGGCAGCGTTCTTCGGCCATGACGGCAAAGTTGACGCCGGCCGCGTGAAGAATCTTCACCATGGCGCGCGCAATCTTGCGGGCGCGACGGTCGTAACTGGCAGCGCAACCAACCCAGTAAAGCAGGTCGTATTCAACGCCGGCTTCGGCGACAGGCACTTCAAGACCTTCGGCCCAATCCATACGTTCGTAAGGGTCCAACCCCCAGGGATTGCCGACAGAGGCAACATTTTCGAGCGTCATGGCAACGCCGTCGGGGAATTCGCCCTGTTCGATTGCGAGATGACGGCGCATATTGACGATCATCTCGGGGAGTGAAATCCCGGCCGGACAGGCGCGGGCGCAGGCGCCGCAGGTTGTGCAGGACCATAGTTCGTCGCGCGTCACAATGCCAGCAAGTTCGGGGAGCGTATCGCCATTGGCCAACTTTTCTTCGGCATGAAGACGATCGCGAAGCTTGACAATGACTTCACGGGGCTTCAAGGGCGTGCCTGCACGAAGAGCAGGGCAAACGTCATTACAGCGACCGCATTCGGTACAGGCGTCAAAGGCCATGCGATCCTCGGCGGTGAACTGATCGAAAGAGGAAATACCGAAGGTTTCCTGTTCTTCGATATCTTCGATTTTCTTGATTTTGCCTGCGGGCTTTTCGTCAAGACGAAAGAGATTCGTCGGCGTACGGTAAAGGTGCGCGTAGTAAGTAAGCGGAATCGCTGCGATGAAGGTGAGAGCAGCCAGACCATGAATCACCCAGATCCAAGTGTGAAGACTCAAAAGCCCGGGCTCGGTCATGCCGATCGCCAGCAAACCTTTGGCAAGGGCGTTCCCGACAGGAGAATAAACAGCCCAGGCCGGCATGGTAACGGCAAGACGGATGGCTTCGACGAAATAACCCGTAATGACGATGAAGGCAAGCGATACGTAGGCGATCGCAAAACGGCGGTCGCCAGGCAGGGTACTGCCCGCACGCCAGCGGCGCATGGCACCGAGAGCGAGCGTAATTAGGACGGCAATGCCGGCCATGTCGAGAACGAATTTGTAGACGAGGTAGGTCGTTCCCTGAAGGAACTGCTGTCCGAAGACCAGATGGCCAACGTCCCAGTCAAGCGTGGCGAGTGCCGTCCCGCAGAAAAGCAGGAAGAAACCCCAGGCAAGAACGGTATGCATGCGACCCGCACCGGTTTCACGAATTTTCTTTTGAAGGAAAATCGTCTTGATCAGCGAGAGGGATCGTGCGGTAATGTTGGTCTTCGGAGCAGGTTTGTCACTCCTCAACCAAAGTCGACGGTTGCGCAGTACGCCCGAAATGAGCAGTACGACAGCTGCGATGCCGAGGACATAGACACCGATTTCACCCCACAGCGGAACATTCCAGAAGCCGGGACGAATGGGAAAGTCTGTCATAGGTAACTTTATTGGTAGTTATTAATAGTTTTTCGAAAAACGCGTGTATTGTAGCCAAAAAACGAAGGGCTTCCTTGATTGGGAAGCCCTCTTTGGTGAGTTTCGACAAGGAATGCCGGAGAAATAGCAATCTTGCCGAATCAAATGATCTGACGGTAGCGAATCTGGCGGGTGCGCGGATCCTGAACGGATTCGAGAAGAATCGGCGCTGAGAGTCGAACCGTACGCGACGTGAGCGTGGCCATCGGGTAGCCTCGACGCCAATTGCGGGCGAGTGTGATATGCGGTTTAAAGGGTTTCTTGTCGTAAGAAAAGCCCAGACGTTCGATGGTCGCGCGCACTTCGGCCGCCACCGGATCGAGCGATTCGGCCGGCGTCATGGACGCATAGAGAATGTGCTGACGATCGAAGGTGCCCAAACGCGAGATCGTAATGTTTCTCGGCACCAAGGTTGCCAGCGGACGGATGGCTGCCGAGATACGCTGTGCGTCGGCAGCGGACACGTCGCCGACATAAGCTAGCGTCAAGTGAAGAGCGGTACTCGGCTCGAAACGCGCGAGCGGATCATAACGAGAGAAGCCTTTGGCTTCGCGAGCGAGCGAGTCGCAGACATCGTGCGGAAGCATCAAGGCCGCAAATACACGGGGCATGTTAAAACCTCGAATAAGGAGAAATGAGAAATAAAAAAGACGTCCGAGGAGAGCCCCGGACGTCCGAATAAGGTGCGAATGGATCTTAGGCGATCAATTCATGTCGATACGTTGTCGCCATTGGGCGATTTCGTCCGAGCATTCGGATATCAGGGCCGGACCTCGGTAGATGAGACCCGTATGGAGTTGAACGAGCTGGGCGCCCGCATTAAGCATGTCGACGGCATCGATTCCGGAGAGAATGCCGCCTGAAGCAATCACGGCAAGTTTGTCTCCGGCTTCTTCGCGAACGAGGCGAACAACTTCGAGCGCGCGATCAAAAAGCGGAGAGCCCGATACTTCGCCACTTTCAAGAGAGTGAGCCATTCCGTGGATATCTTCGAGAATCTTGGCGGACGAGGTTGTTGCGATAACGCCGTCAAAGCCCGAAGCAATCAGAGTGTTGACCGTTTTCTTGAGGGTGTCGTTGTCGGTATCGGGAGACAGCTTGATAACGAGCGGTACACGCTTACCGGTCGTTTCGGCAAGGGCATCACGTTTTTTGGCAGCGCCCGCAATGAAAGCGTCTGGATCGGCCGAGGCTGTGAGGCTTGATGCACTGAGAGCAATATAGTCGGCCGCAGCGTAAACCTTTTCCATCGCGGCTTCAATATCTTTCAAGACATCTTCGGGGGCCGTCAGAGCGTTGTGTCCGATGTTGATGCCGACGAGACCGCCGCGAAGACGGAAGGGATCGGCATTTTTTAGGTTGGCAAGCATCGTGTCGCAGTCGACCGAGCGCCCGCATTCGCGATGAATGAAGCCGTCGACTGGGAGCAGGCGGAAACGACGCGGCTCCGCCGTCGGAATCCCTTCCCGAGGTGTAACGGTACCGACTTCAACAAAGCCGAAACCCAGACCGCCGAAGGCGCTCACGCAACGGCCGTCGGGCGTCATGCCGGCAGCGAGACCGACGGCATTGGGGAAGCGAAGTCCCATCACACGGACAGGATCTTCGATCGGAAAGTCGACAAGCTTCTTATGGAGCCCGAAATGGACAACCCAGTCCAAGTTCGCCATGACGACGCGATGAGCCGTTTCGGGCTTCATCGAGAAAAGGATGCGGCGTAAGAACGAGTAATTCATGTTGCTCGGGCTTGAAAGAAAGAGTTAGGAAATTGATTCCTCGACGGTTTTCGTATCAAAACTGGAGTGAGGAATCCAAGTATCGTCCCAGAAAATATCCAAGGGCTGGTAATGCGTTTTGTAGTCCATGCCAGGGTAACCGGGCAACCAGTAACCGAGGTAGACGTAACGCAGACCTTCCCGTCGGGCAAATTCGATTTCGGAAACGATGCCGAAAGTTCCGAGAGAGAGTTTCGGACAGTCGGGTTCAAAGAAGTTGTAGACGGCACTGATGCCGTTTTGCAACTTATCTATTATACAAACCATCATCAGTCGATTGGGTTCGTCGCTCGTTTCCGGTCGACGGAATTCGAGGATGGACGAACGGGCGCAAGTACTAAAGAGTACCTGATTGACTTCGTCCTTCGACATTTTGCCCATAACGCCGTCGAGATGCCGTTTGTCTTGGTAACGTTTGTAAAGATCGTACTGCTCGTCGGTAATGGCCGTGAGAGGTAATTCACGCATCACCAGATCCGAATTCTTGTTGAAGGCGCGACGCATGCTCGCCGTCGGATGAAAATGTCGGACGTCGAGCCGAGTCGGAATGCAACGTCGGCATCCTTCACAGCTAAGGCGATAGAGATAACCGCTGTCGCGACGGAAACCCGCGCCGACCAATTGATCGTAGAGTGTCGGGAGTTGAGGATGTTCCGAGGGAAGCGGCACGATTTCCATCGTGGACATGCGTGTATCGTAATAACTGCAGGGAACTTTGACGGCCGTGACGCTTAACATCATGTTGCCGATTGTCGCTAGTCTGAACTGCGGCATATCGTCGTCATCAAAGGGAACCTTGGGCGGACGTGGCTTCAGATCCTGATAGACGGATCGAAGGAAGGGAATCAAGTCGAGCATTCGACCCTGAGTCCACTCGAAAGAATCCGTAGCGGTCAGAATGGCGTTGGCATGAAGGAAGCTCTCCGCGTCAAAGCGATAAGCACCGAGCTGAGCAACGTGCGGCGTCGGCATCTGACAGTCGATCAACGGATGGTGCGTACGTTTGGCAAAAGCCGTGAGCGCTACAAGAGCAATCTTCGAGAGATCGTCATCGAGCGAAAACATGCTTTCCCCGTAAATCATACGGCCGACCGTCGTAAAGTAAAGACCGCCCATGAGTTCGTCGTCAACATAAACGGAGACGGCGTGCGCATGTCCCATCAAATGTAACGTCTTCCACGTTTTGATGATCTCGTCGGATATCCAGGTCCCGGTCGTCGCCTGATGGTAATCGGCGATTGCGTCGATCGTTCCGTTGAAGTCGATATCCAAATAGATGTTGAGGCGGCGGTTTTTGTAGTGGCCAGCAAGCGCGTCTCGAATGCGTTTTTTGAGCGAATGCGAGAGATGCACTTCATCCGTCGAAATGAGCGTGCAGGGAAAAAGTCGTCCCCAAGGGTAGAGCCCCTTGCTGAGAGCGGTATCATCGGGCCAAGGGAATGAGCCGAGGCGGTAGCCTTCGATAACGAGCTCCGGGGTGAGACCGCGGGAAAAGCAACTCGCTTCATAGGCCGGTTGATCTTCTGGTGCTGGAACGATGGGCGGCAGAAGGCCGTCGACGTCGTTGGCGGCAATGACGATCGGAGCGGAATCGTGTTCGGTCGAATGCATGAGTGATCTGTCAGGAAGGTTGCTTCTCTTATTTATATAGTAGGTACTCTTTCTCAACTTCTCGATGAAGACAGAAATCCTTCTGACTGAAGGGTGAGAGAGGGGATGAAAAGAAGCCGTCTGTGGTTGAGAATGATACTCGAAGGGAAGAAAAAAACTTTTTTTCGAAAAAATTTGACAAACCGAAAAAAGCTGTGTAATATTCAAATCCTCAGCAACACACAGTGTGTTGCACGACAGAATTACCGCGGGGTGGAGCAGCCCGGTAGCTCGTCGGGCTCATAACCCGAAGGTCGGAGGTTCAAATCCTCCCCCCGCAACCAAACATGAAAAACCGTCGACGTAAAGTTCGACGGTTTTTTATTTAGGTGAGAGTGTCGAGATTGATTCGTTGATGTTGAGAAAAGAAAACTTGACAAAACGAAAAAAGCTAGGCACAATTCAAATCCTTCGCTTCTGGCGAAGCGAAAGTTCTTTAAAAATTTGAAATCAACGAACCGATAAGTGTGAACATCGGCAGTTAAGAGAGCTTTAGAGGCACTCAAAAAAACTTACGAAGTTCGCGCTTTGAAGGAAAGCCGAAAGAC
>JAHHRG010000043.1 GCA_020025965.1 Sutterella sp. | reverse complement strand
TCACTACTTTAATTTTAGCAAGGGAAACCAGAAAATTCAGAAAACCCGTTGTTCATTACTCGCTATAGGGAAATTTCTAAGAAAAGAATGGCAATGTCTTTCTGTCGAACATTAGCCCTAAATAGCCCTTAAAGCGTGGTATCTCAATCAAGAAATGGGTCTTTTTAATGAAAAAAGCCCCTTAATGGAGTGACAAAATTCGTCACTTTTCGAATTTGATAAATTCTACCTAGGTGTGTTAGCTTAGAAACGCAGCTGTCTCCAGAAATGGGGGCGAATTATAAAACCGCGTATAGAAATCTGATCCCAGAGGAGCGGGAAACGGGTGCGCATTCAACGGTAACTTTCCTATGTCAACAACTAACACTATGAAAACGGTCGCTCGTGTTTTTGAGCGCGGTGCGACCTGGGATGAAGCTGAATATGTCGTGATTTGGTATCACGGTTTTGGTGCCGATGGTTACGACTGTCAGCCAATTGTCGATGTGTTAGCTGAGTTTGGTTTATCCAATAAGGTTAAGTACCTTTTTGCGGAAGCTCATCCCCGTCTTTGCAACATTGAAGAAATGCCTGGCATGTATTTGTCGTGGTATGACTACAAGTCGTGGTTCCCCACCACGAAGGTTGAAAAAACCGTTGACGACGCCTTGGTCGATGTGGCCAAGCTCGTTCAGGAAGTGGAAGCGAAGGGGATCCCCGCGAACCGTATCGTTTTAGGTGGCTTCTCCCAAGGCGCCGCACTCTCGGTGGATGGCGCGTTAAAGAATCAGTTGGATATCGGTGGGATTGTGGCTTTGAGCTGTGACTTCCCGTTGTCGTGTTTGGATCAGGAAAGCCCCAAGAAGTACAAGATCTTCTTTGGTCATGGTCAGGCGGACATGATGGTTTCTTACAAGGATAAGGATGCCGCTGCCAAGGTGCTTCGAGATGCCGGTCACGATGTGGTGGACTTCACCTATCCGCGACTCCAGCACAGTATGTCGCGCAACGAATTGCGTGATGTCTACAATTTCTTGCGTACGGTCATTAAGTAACGCACCAACGAAAAAGGGTTGACGATGAGGTCAACCCTTTTTTGGTATTGGCGTGCCCGTTAGGCGATGCTCGACTCTGGCATGATGTCTTCGAGCGTGAGGTTATTGCGGTACGTCGAACGGAATTCGTCAAAGACGCATAACCAATTCATCATGTCCACGACGAGGCTGCTCTGGAAGTACATGTAGGGCGCTTCGGTATAGAGGATCCCTTCTTTTTTCCAGGTGGTGATGGTCTTGTCGACCGACGCGCGCGACGAACTAATTAAGCGCGAAAACTCTTCACGCAGGAGCGGCAACGGAATGCGAACCCATTGCGTTTCGTTGGAGTCCGTAATCAAGACCCCCCAATAG
Source organism: Sutterella sp. (assembly GCA_020025965.1). GTDB lineage: Bacteria > Pseudomonadota > Gammaproteobacteria > Burkholderiales > Burkholderiaceae_F > Sutterella. The sequence goes on along the minus strand of JAHHRG010000043.1, from coordinate 15,882 downwards.
ACGGCCCAGCTCAACAAATAGAGCTTGATACGCTCCGTGACCCCGAGGCTTGAAATCGCTTCTAAGGTGATGGAGTTCGATAAGTAGCAGAGCTCGAAATATTGCTGGAGCGTTTGTTGCAGGGCGTCGTCGTTATCCAAAATCTGCTTTAAGACTTCCTTGTTGCAGACCAGGATTTCCGACTTCGTCAAGGCATAACGCGTCGAGCGGAAGGGGTGGCAGAAATAAAAGTCCAACCCACCCCCGAGAATGCGCCCAGCTGGCGTAATCGACAAGGAATGCAACTTCGAGCCCGCCCCACTTGTGGGCGTCGCCGTTTGACCAATGATCCCGCGACGAACGTAAATCAAATGGTCATAGTGCGCGTACTTTTCCGCCGGGATTTCGCCCCCAGGGCTCTCTAAGGCTGAGGTTAAAAGTTCTCCCGGTTCCAAGTGAATCGTGGTACCAATGTTTTTTAAGGTGCGCGCCAAGCAAAACGGCGTGGACGGTGAAATCCACGGCATGACGGGCTCGGAAGGGCCACATAAATTCCACTTGCTGTAACGGTATTCACTGAGCACCTTGTCCCACGTGTCAGTGAGTTTTTTCATGGACATATCAAACCTCAGTGGATCCGTGCAATTCAAGCACGCAGCCGGAAGGACGGATCCGTGTGCAAAGAGAAATAAAGGAGGGGGGCGAATTCACGACTTAGAGGGTCGTAAAGACGTCCTCCTTGGCAAAGCGCGACTTTGGTCGCGTTGCGTTCTTGTCGCCTTCGGATCGGTAGCCCAAGGCAACAACGCAGACCGCCTTACGATTGACGGCCTTTAAATCCAATAATTCATCAAGTTTCTTGAAGTCGACTGCACCCATCGTAGTCGAATCAATCCCTAATTGCGGTAAAGCAAAGAGCAAGAACCCCGTGGCAATGGCCACCTGTTCACGCGTCCAGATTTCCCCCTTGTCGTAACCGCCTTGGAGCATCGCTAATTCGTCATGACGGAATTTGTAGAAGGGAGTTAAGTCGGCACCCGGACGATAACGACCGTCGCGGACTTCTTTTTGGAAAAGCTTTTCTACCCATTCGTCATCGATCTTGGTTTCGATCGTGCAGACCAAGAGGTGCGAGCAATCACGTGCGCGTTCCACATTGAAGTCAATGATCGCGGGGATGATTTTTTCTTTTGCTTCACCTTCCGCTAAATAGAAGTGCCAGGGTTGCGCGTTAATGGACGACGGGGCATTACGAAGAATTTCTTTAATGTCTTCGATTGTCTCTGCGGGAATTTTCTTCGTCGGGTCGTAGTGTTTGGCGGTGTATCGCGTTTGCGAAATCTGAACTGGGTTCATTTTTTCTTCTCCTCCAGGACGAGAGCTAGGTTGTAGGTCAGGGATAGAAAGTAAATGAGTGTTCCATTTTCGAGAGCGTGGTCGGTGCTCAATGAGCGCTTGGGGCGCTAGGAATCGGCTTTCTATCAAGGAAGTCGAGGCTCATTATGACACTTTGTTGTGTAAGCGTGAACCCCTACTGTATTTGTAACGTACCCCCTCGTCTGGCTACGTCTTTATGATTGTGTCAAAATCGCTGAATCTTACCGAATTTGATTATAGTCAAATCGTAAGTTCAGAAAAATCAAAAACACGTTAATTTTTTTCTGAAAAATCCACTAAGTGGCTTGGGGATTGTTCTGCTGTCACATTCATAAGTAGTACTTAAGATAGCAATGTCTGTTACGGGTGTAACAGCTGTTTACATTTCCAACTATCTTATTTGGGAAAAAATTATGGGTTCTCTTACTAAGAAGAAGATCACAATCGATCCGAAGGTGTTTTTCCCGCCTTTGATCGTCGCTGTGATTCTTATCGCATTAGTCCTTCGTGACATCGATGCTGCGAACACCATGATTTCCGCTGCCTTCAACTTCGCGACCACGAAGTTTGGTTGGGCATTCGAGTGGTATATCGTGGTAACGCTTTGCATTTGGCTTTGGCTGGTGTTTGGTCCTTGGGCCAATCGTCGCCTCGGTGAAGAAGAGCCGGAATTCAGCACGCCTAGCTGGGTCTTCCTGCTTTTCGCTTCCTCGACCTCCGCAGCTGTGCTGTTCTGGGGTTCGATCGAAGTCTACTACTATGCTTCGACGCCTCCCTTTGGTTTAGCGCCGATGTCCAATGAAGCCTACGAATTCAGTATGGCTTACTCCTTGTTCCACTGGGGTCCGATCTCCTGGTCGACCTTTGGTTTCTTCACGGTGGCCTTCGCTTACTTCCTCTTCGTTAAGAAGATTGAAGTGGTGCGTCCGTCCGCTACCTGTGAAGCCGTTATTGGTAAGAAGAATGCCCAGGGCTTCCTCGGCGGCATTATCGATAACCTCTACTTGGTCGCTCTCCTCCTCGCGATGAGTACCAGTCTCGGGATGGCTACGCCGCTCGTTACGGAATGTATGCAGTGGTTGTTCGGTATCGAACATACCTTAGAACTTGACGCTGCCATCGTGATGGCCTGGATTGTCGTGAACGCTGTTTGCGTTGCGTTCGGTCTCGAAAAGGGCGTGAAGGTTGCTTCTGACGTTCGTTCCTACCTCACGTTCTTGATCCTCGCTTGGGTTCTCACGCTCGGTGCCACGACGTTTACCATTAACTACTTCACGGATTCTGTCGGTCTCTTCTTGAACAACATGTTCCGCATGATGTTCTACACGGATGCCATCGGTAACGGCGGCTTCCCGCAGAGCTGGACGGTCTTCTACTGGGCTTGGTGGGTAATCTTTACGATCCAGACGTGCTTGTTCTTTGCACGTATCTCTCGTGGTCGTACGGTTCGTCAAGTTTCCGTGGCTGTGGTCGGTGGTGTGACCGCTACGACCTGGCTCATCTGGCCGATCCTCGGTTCCAACACGGTTCATTTGATGGTTACGAAGGCTTTGGACATCCCCGCTTTGATCGAACAGTATGGTGTTGCACGCGCCATTATCGAAACGTGGGCTTCCTTGCCGGCTAGCACCTTAACGATGAGCATCTTCTTCGTCTTGTGCTTCATCGCTACCTTGACGCTCGTTAACAGCTGCTCCTACACGTTGGCTATGTCCACCTGTAAGGATGTGAGCGGCTACGACGAACCCCCGGTTTGGGTTCGTGTGATGTGGTCCCTCTTAGTGGGCGGTATCGCACTCTCCCTCATGGCTCTTGGCGGTATTAAGCCCCTCCAAACGGCCATTATTGTTGGCGGCTGCTTGCTCTTCTTCGTCAACATTGTGATCGCGGTCTCCTTCTTCAAGGAAGCTAGCGCTAACAAGGAATGGAAGTAATTCTGACCAATTGCTTCAACCAACCATCCAAATAAAAGGATCAAAAATGAACTTTGAACTTAGTGATGAACAACAGTTGCTCGTGGCCGGTGTCCGAGAACTGATGGAAAGTGAAAACTGGGAAACGTACTTTGACGAGTGCGACAAGAACAGCACTTATCCGATTCGTTGGGTCAAGGCCTTAGCCGATCTCGGTATCGATCGTTTGTTATTGCCGGAAAGCTATGGCGGTTTAGAGTCTGACTTAGTCACGCTCGCTGCCATCTGGGAAGAATTGGGCCGCAACGGGGCCCCGACCTATGTTCTTTATCAGCTCCCTGGCGTAACGTCCGTTCTCCATAACGGTACACCCGAACAGATCGAAAAGATCGTTGCCCTCTTAGGTACGGGCGAGCAGATGTGGAACTCTGCTATTACCGAACCGGGCGCTGGTTCTGACGTCGGCAGCTTGACGACGACGTACGAACGCCGCGACGGCAAGATCTACTTGAACGGTCACAAGGCCTTCATCACGAGCTCCTATCATTGCCCCTACTTAGTGGTGATGGCTCGCGACGCTGCCTCCCCCGATAAGCCGATCTTCTCGGAATTCTTCGTTGACATGTCCAAGGCTGGCATCAAGAAGGAAAAGCTTCCGAAGCTCGGACTTAAGATGGATAGCTGCTGCGAAATCTACTTCGAAAACGTTGAGTTGGAAGAAAAGGATTTCTTCGGCAAGGAAGGGATGGGCTTCCAGCGCGTTAAGGACGAGTTCGACGTCGAACGCTTCTTGGTGGCTTGCACGAACTACGGTATCGCTTACTGCGCCTTCGAAGACGCTGCTAAGTACGCTAACCAGCGCGAACAGTTCGGCGAAAAGATCTACCGCTATCAGTTGACCCAGTTGAAGTTCGCCGAAATGGCAACCGCCTTGGCCAACATGCGTCACATGATCTATCAGGCTGCTTGGAAGGCTGATAAGACCGGCGTGATGGATACGGGTGATGCCGCCATGTGCAAGTGGTACTGCGCTAACGCTGCCTTCTCCGTGGTCGACAAGGCCATGCAGGTTTTAGGTGGCATGGGCGTTGCCGGGGATCACCGTGTGGGCCGCTTCTGGCGTGACCTCCGCGTTGACCGCATCTCTGGTGGTACGGACGAAATGCAGATCTTGACCTTAGGTCGTGCAGTTCTCAAGAAGTATCGTTAATCGCGTTTAAGTAAAAGATGCAGCCCCAGAGCTAGAGACTCTGGGGTTGTAGAGGAGAGAAAAATGAGTTTGAACCAAAAGCCGGATTTCGGGCCTCTTCATGGCGTTCGTGTGGTTGTGTCCGCAATGGAAATTGCTGGGCCCTTCCCCGCTCACATGATGGCTGAATGGGGTGCCGATGTTATCTGGATTGAAAACACCAGCTATCCGGATACCATCCGTGTCCAACGCAACTACTGCGAACTCGCTCGTCGTAACTTTAAGACCATTACGTTGAACATGTTCGCTGAAGAAGGTCGCGAAGCCTTCTTGCGTTTGATGAAGGACACCGACATCCTTATCGAATCCAGCAAGGGTCCCTCCTGGCCGCGCCACGGGATCACTGACGAACTCTTGTGGGGTGCCAACCCTGCTTTGGTGATCGCTCACTTGTCCGGCTACGGCCACTGGGGCGACCCCAACTACATCAACCTCCCGAGCTATGACTTGATCGCTCAGGCCTTCTCTGGCTACCTCGTTCAGAACGGTACGGTCGAACAGCCTGTTCCCGCCTTCCCGTACGCAGGTGACTACTTCGCTGGCTTCACGGTCTTGAGTTCCGCTTTGGCTGCGCTTTATCGTGCCAAGCAGACGGGCCAGGGTGAATCCATCGACGTTTCCATGTACGAAGCCCTCTTGCGCGTTGGCCAGTACTACATGATGGACTACTTCAACGAAGGCAAGGTCTACCCGCGTTCCAACATGGGTAAGGATCCGTTATGCGTCGGCTGTGGCGTCTACAAGTGCAAGGACGGCTACATGACGATGGAATTGGTGGGTGCCCGCCAAGTCGCCGGCATGATGAAGGAATTGGGCAAGGACGCCCTCATCGGGACGGATGCCTGTCCTGAAGGCTGCCAGTTATTGCTCTTGAGCATGCCGCACGGTACCGAAACGGAAGCCGACATCGACAAGTACTTTGCCGATATGACGTTGGCTGACGCTGAAGCCGTGATGAGCCGCTTGAAGATTGCTGGCGGTCGCATGATGACGGTTCAGGATCTTGAAAACCATCCGCACTACGTTGCTCGTGAAGACATCGTGACGTGGGAAGGCTCCAACGGTCGCACCGTTAAGGGCCCGAACATTGTGCCGCGCTTCAAGAATCGTCCTGGTCAGATCTGGCGTGGTATGCCGGATCGCGGCGAACACACCAAGAGCGTTCTCGAGGGCTTAGGCTACAACGATCAACAGATCGCTGAGCTCGAAGAAAAGGGTATTGTATTGTTGAAAAAGTGATAAACATATATTATTAGATAATATATAGATCATCTTTTCACGATCATTTACTTAATGGACCAACGGGAGATTAGGGTTTTTCCCATCTCCCTGCGGTTCAAGGGACTCTCGATGTTAGATATTATTGGCAATAAGAACCTTCGTCAGTTTTGGGAAGAACTGGCAAAACAGCACCAGGATAAAATCTGCGTCCACGCCCAGGATAAATTAGGGCATACGATTTCCTACACTTACGGAGAACTCAATAAAGAAATTAACCGTGCGGCTAATTTGTTTATTGCGAGCGGTATCGCTAAGGGCGACCGCGTCATGGTTCAGATGACCAATACTGTGTCCTTCCTTAAGGTCTGGTTTGGTTTAGCGAAGATTGGGGCCGTGATGGTGACGGTGAACACCGGCTACATCACCAATGAATTCGACCACTTGGTAAAAACGGCTGATTCCACTCGCTTGATTTGTGATGCAGCCTTCCTTTCTCACTGGCGCGCCTACGAACGTAGTGCCAAGCCGTTTGAAAAGATTTTTGTCACCAACATTGAAGAACATGCCGACTTGGGCGAAGGCGTCATCTTTGAAGAAGCCTTACGCGACCAGCCGGAAGAATTGATGGAAGTTCGTCCCATCGACAGTGAAGACGTGATGGAAATCCTCTTCACCTCTGGTACGACCTCGGCTCCGAAGGGGGCACAGATTACGCATGCGAACTTGATCTGGGCAGGGCTCTTTACCTCCACCCAGGCTCGTATGAACCGTGAAGATGTGTTGCTCACGACGATGCCTAACTTCCATGTGGACTTCCAGTGCAATGCCTGCATGCCGACCTTGACGGTTGGGGGGACGTTGGTGATGTTGCAGCGCTTCAGCGCTCATCACTTCTGGGAATCGGTGTGCTTGTATCGCGCCACGATCATTCAGGCGGTTCCCATGATCCTTCGCACGATTATGTTGCAGCCGGTAAAGGCTTGGGAACGTAATCACTGCGTGCGTGATGTGCTCTACGCGTTGCCGCTCTCGAAGACCGAATACCAAGCGTTTAAGGATCGCTTTGGCGTCGATCTGTTGAATTCTTACGGGATGACCGAAACCTTAGTGGGTTGTATTACGACCCTGCCCGAAGAAGATCGTCGCTTCCCCTCCGTGGGTCGTCCGTACTTTGGTTACGAAGCCAAGTTAGTCGACGACAACGGGGACGAAGTCCCCACCGGTGAAATCGGCACCTTCATGGTCCGTGGGATCCCGGGGCGCACCCTCTTTAAGGGGTATGTAAACAATGAAAAAGCCACCCGTGAGACCTTAGTCGGGGATGGCTGGATGATGACCAAGGATAAAGGTCGCATCGACGAGGATGGTGTTTTCTGGTTCGTGGACCGTTCCATCGACATCATCAAACGCAGTGGCGAAAACATTTCCAGTTCGGAAGTTGAACGCGTACTGGTATCGCATCCCAAGATTGCCGAAGCGGCGGTCATTGGTGTGCCTGACCCGATCCGTGATCAGGAAGTCAAGGCATATGTGCGAATCAAGGATGGCGAGTCGATTACCAAGAAGGAAGTGATTGAACACTGTGCTCGCAGCTTAGCTGAATTCAAGTTGCCGGTATACGTGGAGTTCCGTCAAGGGTTCCAACATACCTGCACTGGAAAGATCGTCAAAGAGCTTCTCAAGGCTGAGAAGAATGACGAAACAAAACGTCTTGTAATCAACCGATAAGACGTAATTTTCAAAAGGAGAGAGAGTTATGGCTCTGAAACTTGATATGGTCGGCAAGACCTACGGTCCTTTCATTTACAACTACAACTTCCGCGATCTCATCTTGTTCGCATTGGGTTGTGGCGCTGGCTACGACGGCAAGACTGACCTGAAGTATGTCTACGAAAAGGATCAGAAGGTTTTACCGATGATTGCCGCGTGCCCGATCGTGGCCAGTGAAGTGACCAAAACGATCGACTGGGGTTTCGAATGGGGTGGCAGCCTTCACTGGGGCTTCGACTTCCGCTTGATGAAGCCGCTTAGCAAGGTCGAAGGTACCTTCGAAACGATGGTTACGCTCAAGGGCTTGTTCGACCGTGGCGAAGGCCGTGGTACGTTGGCTCAGCACTATGGCGAAACGCGCGACAAGGAAACTGGCGAACTTCTGTTCACGAACGAAAGCTGGGACTGCGCTATTTTCGACGGCGGCTGGGGTGGCCCGAAGGCTCCGAAGGACATCGTTGAAATTCCCGAAACGGAACCGGATTGGATCTGCGAACAGGAAATCCCGTTGAACCAGGCCATCATCTATCGCCTCTCGGGTGACTACCATCCGCAGCATATCGATTGGGAATACGCTCAGAAGTTCGGTTATCCGAAGCCCAACCTCCACGCTGTGTCGACCGCTGGTACCGCCTTGCGTCACATCATCAACGCTGTGTTGGATGGTGACTCCGATCGCCTCACGCGCTTCAAGACCCGTATCACGAAGCCGTTATTCCCGGGGTGCCGTGTTCGCATCCGTATTTGGAAGTTCGGCGAAGGCTGCGTGCACTTCAATGTTGAAGATGCGGACAAGCCGGGTCACTTCTACTTGAACTTCGGCTTGGTCGAGTACAAGTAATCTTTTTTAAAGCCTTGATGGCTAGTGGTTTGACCAACGACTAGCCATCAACTCAAACCCTCTGGAACTACTATGAAAATCTTTTCTGCATTTAAGTTTGTTGAAGAAGAACAGGACATTGTTGTTAACGCCGATCGCACCCTTGACTTAAGCAAGGCTACGGTGAAGATTAGCCCCTTTGATTTGAATGCAATCGAAGCGGCTGTTCAGGCAAAGTCTTTAGTTGAAGGTGCTGAAATCACCGCCATTTCCGTTGGTGGTAAGCGCTTGGCTAACCCGAAGGCACGAAAAGATGTGCTTTCCCGCGGCCCCGACAACTTGTTGTTGGTTCAGGACGATCTCTTTGAAGATCTCCGTCCGAACGAAACCGCTAAGGTTTTATCCGGTGTTCTGAGCATTCGTGGGTTTGATTTATTGATCTGCGGTAACGGTTCGGCTGACATCTATGCTCAGCAGACGGGCTTGTTGTTAGGCGAAGCCCTCAGCATCCCGACCGTGAACGCTGTGAGCCGCATCGTTAGCCTCGAAGAAAAGAAGATTGTTGTTGAACGTAGCTTGGAAGACGAAGTTGAAACCTTGGAAATTCAGCTTCCGGCCGTGATCTGCGTGACCGCCGACATCAACGAGCCCCAGATTCCTGCTATGCGTGCCATTTTGGCTGCCGCCAAGAAGCCCGTTGAAGTCATGAGCGCTTCCGACTTCGCTTGCACGTTAGAAAACCGCCCCGTGGCTGTTGAAAGCATCCTTGCTCAGCCCCAGAAGGACCGTGCTCAAGTGGTTATTGAAGGTGAAGATGACGCTTCGATTGAAGCCTTCGCCGCCCACCTTCGTAAGGCATTGGTCTGATAAAAGCCAGAATTCAGGAGAAAAAAATGAGCAAGTTTGTGAAAGTTTGGACCTTTAATGATTTGGCCGCTCGTGAGGGTGAAGTCATCGCCGCCGGCCGTCAGTTTGGTGTGGAAGTTCGTTCCATCGTTGTGGATGCCGCTAAGGCTAATGATGTCATCGGTCTCGGTGCCGACAAGGCTGTCGTCGTGAAGGGTCTCCCGGAAGGCGCCATGCTCGAAGATTGCGCTGCCACGATCGCTAAGACCATCACGGCTGACGAATTGCCCGCCGTCTTGGTGATGCCCGCCTCCGTGCGCTGCAAGGCCATCGCCGCTAAGGTCGCTAAGTTAACCAACGCTGGTATCGTCAATGAAGTGACCGAAATCAACGACGACACGTTCACCCACTTGGTTTACGGTGGTTTGGCGTTAAGCGCTGAAAAGGTTGAAAGCACGGTTGCCATTATTACGATGGCTCCGGGTGCTTACGCTGCTCTCGAAGCGGATGCTTCCCGCTCGGGCGACGTGATTGACGTTGACTTCGTGGCTCCCGCTGTTGGCGGTGTGACGCGTGTCGGCGTGACGAAGAAAGAAGCTGGTTCCGTGGACTTGGGTCGTGCCAAGCGCGTCGTTGGCGTGGGTCGCGGCTTCTCCGAAAAGGAACAGCTCCAGTTGGCTGAAGGCTTTGCCAAGGCTATGGGCGCTGAACTCGGTTGCTCCCGTCCGATCGCCGAAGGCGAACAGTGGATGGAACGTGAACGTTACATCGGTGTCTCGGGCGTCATGCTCAAGCCCGAAGTCTACGTTGCCGTCGGTGTGTCCGGTCAGATCCAGCACATGGTGGGTGTGAACACGGCTAACACGATCTTCGCGATCAACAAGGACAAGAAGGCTCCGGTCTTTAAGTATGCCGACTACGGTATCGTCGGTGACCTCAAGGTCATCCTTCCGAAGCTCCAGGCGCTCTTAGCTTAATTAAAAGCGAGAGATAAGACTCAACTAGTCCGACCTCAAAGCAATAACTCGTGGTCGGACTAGTTTTGGATTCTTTTGTCGAACCCCATAGAACTTGATAAGGAGATGACATGTCGGAAGAGGACGCCTTTGACGCAGTCATTATTGGTGCTGGTCCGGCTGGCGCCACCGCTGCCTACGTTTTAGCGAAGGGCGGCGCGAATGTTCTGGTGATCGAACGCGGTAACTACGCGGGCGCCAAGAACATGACGGGGGGCCGTTTATATGGTCACAGTCTGGAAAAAGTGATCCCTGATTTCGCAGACGAAGCCCCGATCGAACGTATCGTGACGACCGAAAAAGTGTCGTTCATGGAAGCCCAGAGTGGTACCACGATGGATTACCGCTCGGCTGAACCCCGTACGAAGAATGAAAAGTCTTACACCGTCTTGCGTGGTCCCTTTGACCAGTGGTTAGCGGGTAAGGCAGAAGAAGTTGGCGCGCAGATCATTTATGGCATTCGCGTTGACAAGATCGTCAAGGACGACAATGGCAAGGTCGTTGGTATTGAAGCCGACGGTGATGTCATTGACGCCAAATGCGTGATCATCGCCGAAGGGGCGAACAGCATCTTGACGGAACAGTTGGGTCTCGCGACCCGTCCGATGGATCCGTCCACGATGGCCGTCGGCGCTAAGGAATTGATCGAATTCCCCAGCGGCGAAGTTGAAAAGCGTTTCGGCTTAGCTAAGGGCGAAGGCGTGGCTTGGTTGTTTGCTGGTACGCCGTCCAACGGTTTGATGGGGGGCGGGTTCCTCTATACGAACAAGGACTCGGTCTCGTTAGGCGTGGTCTGTGGCTTAGCTCACATTGGCGACAGCAACAAGAGCGTCCCCAAGATGCTCGAAGACTTCAAGAACCATCCCGTTGTTAAGCCGTTGATTGAAGGCGGCAAGATGGTTGAATATTCTGGTCACATGGTGCCGGAAGCAGGGATCAACATGTGTCCGAAGCTTTACGCCGATGGCGTGATGGTGATCGGTGACGCAGCTGGTTTCTGTATCAACCAGGGCTTTACGGTTCGCGGTCTTGACTTAGCCATTGGCTCGGGCGACTACGCAGCTCAGGCTGTGTTGGAAGCTTTGAAGCGTAATGACTTCTCCGCCAATGCTTTGCGTGTTTATCAGACGCGTCTTGAACAGAGTTTCGTGATGCAAGACTTGCAGCTCTACAAGGATCTGCCGGCCTTCTTCGAAAACGATCGTCTTTTCAACGCTTATCCCAAGCTCATGAACGGCATTATGCGTGACGTGTTTGTGATCGGTGAAAAGCCCTCTGAACCCTTACGCAAGAAGCTTTTCAAGCGTTTGAAGGAAGTTGGGTTCATCAACATGCTCAAGGATGCCTACAACGGAGGTAAAGCGATATGACGGAATACATGAATGTTGACGAGAAGCTTGGTGTTAACAAGTTCTACGTTGACGAAGAAAACGCCCACATTGTGCTCAAGGCGGCCGACAAAATCGATCGCAACGAGTTCATGAAGTTAGTCAAAGCCTGCCCCGCGGGTTTGTACTCCATCGATGAAGAAGGGAATTACAAATTCGACTACGCTGGCTGTTTAGAATGCGGGACCTGTCGCTTCTTGTGCGGCAAGACCTTGTTCGAAAAGTGGGAATTACCGCGCGGGACATTCGGTATCGAATATCGCAACGGTTAAAACAATGATCGGGGTTAGCCTTTTGCTCCTACGGGCTAACCCCTTTTTTCTGATCTCATCGACTTTCAAGGAAAAAAAATATGTCAACGTTAGCTGCATTTGACAATCTAAAAGTAAGTGGTAGGCACCGCCTGATTACGTTATTTGCCAGTGGCGCTTCATTTATTGACGGCTATATCCTCATCATCATTGGGGTGGCCCTTGAAAGCTTGATGCAAGAATTCCAGTTAGACGAATTTGGTGTGGGCTTAGTGACGGTCAGTACCTTCGTGGGTCTGGGCGTGGGCACGTTCATCTTCGGCTACATTGGCGACAAGATTGGTCGCAAAAAAATCTTAAGCTACAACATTCTCTTGTTGGCGCTTTGTTCGGTGTTGTCTGCGTTTGTGACGACCCCGACGGAATTGATTATTGCGCGCTTTTTCATTGGTGTTTTGATCGGGGGTGACTACCCGATTGCAACCAGTATGGTTGCTGAATTCTCCCCAATTAAAAACCGTGCTTGGTCCATGGGGACGATTGCTGCCGTTTGGTATGTGGGCGGTATCTTTGCAACCGTCGTGGGCTACTACTGCTACGACTTCGCAGACAGCTGGCGTTGGATGTTAGCCAGTGCGGTGATCCCCTGTATGCTCGTTTTCTTTGGTCGTATGGGCATTCCGGAATCGCCCCGTTGGTTGCTCCTTCAGGGGCGTGTGGAAGAAGCGCGTGCCATCTTTAAGGAATTTGGCGCGGACGTGAGCGAAGAAGTCTTCCAGCGTTTTGCTAACGAAAAGCCGAAGAGCCCGAACGTGAAGAAGATCTTCAAGGGCGACAACCTTCGCAACCTCTTATTCGTGGCCACGATTTGGATCTGCCAGGTCGTTCCGATGTTCACGGTCTACATGTTCGGTACCCAGATCATGGCGGATTACTCCAACGTCACCCCGCAGACGGCCATGATTTGCAACACCGTGATCAGTATCGCCTTCTTTACGGGCTGCTTCCCCGCCATGTGGTTAGTGGGTGTGATTGGTCGCCGTACGGTTTGCGTCTATAGCTTCTTGATCATGACGGTAGCCATGGGCTTACTGTATGTCTTCACCGACAACTTGATCGTGCTCTTGTTGTGCTTGTTGGTCTACGCCTTAGCTGCGGGTGGTCCTGGCATCTTGCAGTGGCTCTACCCGAATGAATTATTTTCCACGGACATTCGTGCCTCCTCGGTTGGGGTGGCGATGAGTATCACCCGTGTTGCCACGATCTTCTCCACCTTCTTCTTGTATCCGATGTTGGTGGCCTACGGGAGTGAAGCCGTGGTGATCGGTGGGATCATCATCTCATTCATCGGTTTGGTGGTCAGTGTGTTCTGGGCCCCGGAAACCAACGGGATCTCGCTCTAATTCTTCGCCGTTAAGACGAAATACGTTGTGCTTTAAAAAAGCTATGGAGTTTTATCGAAATGAGTCAAGTCAATAATCGCTTAGATGTTCCGGCCCTCTTGAAGGGGGATATGAAAGCTGTTTTAGATTTCCAGCTTTCTCAGCCGACGGAAGAAAATGACGGTAGCTTTGCCGCCATGCGCGAAGCCTACATCAAAGAACGTCGTTTCTGGAACGAGGGTGGTCCCGAGATGCTTCGTAAGGAAGACGTGTCGGTGGCTACTCGCCATGGCGCCGTGACGGCTCGTATCTACCAGACGGTTGAAAAGCCGGTTTCGACCTTGTACTTCATCCATGGGGGTGGCTTCCTCGTGGGCAACAACGATACGCACGACCGCATCATGCGTATCCTCGCGGAAAAGACGGGGGCAACCGTGATTGGGGTGGATTACACCTTGTCGCCGGAAGCCCGTCATCCGCAGCCCATTGAAGAAGTAGCCGACGTGGTGGCGTATTTCCACGCTCATCAAGCCGAGCACGGCATCGATGCGAGCAAGATTAGCTTTGCGGGGGATTCCGCAGGGGCTTATCTCTCGATGGCGAGCGTTCTCTGGATTCGCGATAAAGCGGTGGCTTGCGGTGAAATCGTGTCCGTCTTGCTCTACTACGGTCTCTTTGGGTTACGCGATGGTCGCTCCCGCCAGCTCTACGGTGGTACGTGGGATTGGTTGCGTCCCGAAGACTTAAAGAGCTACGAAGACGCATACTTAGCGGATGCTTCGCAGATTGAAGACCCGTACTACTGCTTGTTTAACTGCGATTTAAAGAAGGCTGTTCCGCCCGCCTTCGTGATTAGCGCCGAGTACGATCCCTTATCGGACGACAGCGTGGCGTTAGCTCAGTTACTCAAGGCCTACGGTCATGAAGTTCACTTTGAAGAGTATCCCGGTGTGCTCCATGCCTTCCTTCACTTCTCGCGCATGATGCCGGAAGCCATGAAGGCCTTGGAAGAGGGGGCTGCCTTCTTGAAGGCTCACCTCTAAGACACAAAAACCCCCTTCGGTTTCGACCTAAGGGGGTTTTTGTTGAGGGCGTTCAATTCCTTTACCAAGGAAAGATCAAGTTATGGGAGTCCAGGGGAACACCCAACAATCGAACGTCATACTTCAGACCGCTGTACTTCATGGTGGTATCTGCCGAGTGAAGTCGGAATGAAAATGCCCAGCCCTCATCAAAATTGACGTGGAACGTCGAATCTTTTTGTAGGGCAACACTAATGATTTGCTGCGGGATCTTAAGCGGGGCGAGTTTAAAGCGGCCTTTTTTAATGTTCTTTGAGGGCTTCCCCAGTGTTTTCAAAAAGTTGAAAACCGTCACTTTAGTAAAGCCTTTGGCTTCATGCATCATGACTTTGTAAAAGTCCTCTAACCCCAGACAATACTTGAAAAACTCTTGGACGAAAACGGGATCGTTTTTGTACTGATCAATGCTTTTCATTAAGCCGTCATTGATGGGCTTATAGATGTGAGCGTGCAATTCCTCAGGGCTAAAGAAATGGCGCCACGCTTTGTCCTCGGCGATCCCTGATTCACAAAGTCTAGCCGCCTCGTGGCAAGCGTTGATATACGCGGGGTCAACCTTGTATGAGGGCGCCCAGCTTGATTCGAAAATGTCTTTAGCTGGGGGCTGGAAATTGATTCGAGGGTGTTTGAGGGCGTCATGGTTGTGCTTGCAGGAAATGCCAACCGCCCAGGAATCCTCAAGGGCACCAGTAGCTCTACGTGAGGCGATAACGTCACGTACGTCGCCTTTGGTACCCTTGTCGTCGGATTGAATGCTTACCCATAATGGCTTGGGATCATCTTGGTCGTTTAGGTTGGGTTCGCAATTGAAAATGTATTCCAATGCGACCCTTGCCGCTTCGTCGTATTTTTCTCGGGTCACCTCGTCGAGGTTGTCATAGCACCCCTTAGCCGTAAACCAGCTAGGGGATTCGGTGGCATGAATTCTTACCCCGCGCGCTTGGCACATTTCCATGAGCATCTTGGCGCACGCATACTCAAAGCTTTTACCGTTTTCGACCTGAGAAGCCATTAGCTAGATAAAACCTTCTTTAATTGCTCGGCAACCGCTTGCGCAAGTTTGACGGGGACGGCATTGCCGATTTGTTGGTAAATGCTGGTCAAATTCCCTTGGAATTCTAAATCCTTGGGGAACGTTTGGATGGCCGCCGCTTCTCGCCAACTTAAGCGACGAGTGCTCCCTTGACCAAAGGTCCAGACGTCAGGCGCTTGCTTTTCCATTGCGGGCGACGAGGGATGTAAGGGGCACTGTTTGGCCATGGCCGGGATCGTAAAGGATTGCTCGTCCCAGTTGCGACGGCGGTTACGACTCATAAAGCGAGACGAATAGGGCGCATCACAAATGTCTTCGGGACGAGGCGCCGGCATGGAGCCAATGGCTTCTTGAAGCGTAACCTTGTGGTCCAACGGTTCAGGATAGACCCAGTCTTTATCCAAGTCGTTACGAATGCCCACTAAGATGACACGGAAACGGTCCTGGGGGACGCCATAGTCCGAAGCATTTAACAGCTTAGCGGTCACTTTGTAGCCACGATCGGCGAAGTCGGAAATGATGGCTTTGATAATCTCACCACCGCCGAGCGTTAAG
>JAHHRG010000042.1 GCA_020025965.1 Sutterella sp. | reverse complement strand
CCATTTGTCAAAGGATGAAGGGCTCCTTGAAGCCTTCCACCGCGGTGAAGACATTCACCGTGCGACTGCGGCCGAAGTCTTTGGCCGCGACGTGAAAGAGGTGACGAGTGACGAACGCCGCATGGCCAAGGTGATCAACTTCGGATTGATCTACGGTATGAGTGCCTTCGGTCTTGCGCAGAACCTCGGTATTGACCGTCGTGTAGCCGCTGGTTACATTGACGAATACTTTGCTCGCTATCCTGGCGTGAAGCGTTATATGGAAGAAAAGCGTGCCGAAGCGCACGAACGCGGCTTTGTGGAAACAGTTTTTGGTCGCCGTTTGTGGATTCCGGAAATTGCGAGTTCTCGCAAGCCCGTACAGGCCGCAGCAGAACGCGCGGCCATCAATGCGCCGATGCAAGGGACGGCGGCCGACCTAATCAAGATTGCCATGCTCTCCGTTGACAAGTGGCTCCGAGAAGAAGGTTTGGCGACGAAACTTGTTCTTCAAGTGCATGACGAACTGATTCTCGAAGTGCCCGAAAACGAAATCGAGCTGGTTTGTAACAAGCTCCCCGTACTGATGGCCGGAGTCGCCGATCTGGCGGTGCCGCTCTTGGCGGAAGTGGGCGTCGGCGAAAGCTGGGAAAAGGCACACTAAGCCTTATGCAGAACGCCAAAAGGCGGATCGAGGGATCCGCCTTTTGAGATACAAAAAACGGCGGTTCCTTCTGGAATCGCCGTTTTTTTGTTGGGCATGGAATAGGCTGAAGATTATTCGCCGTCGACCATGGTCATCACAACGTTGCCGTCCTTGTCGAGGAAGTTAACCTTGTCGCCGTCGGCAACGAGATCGGTGGTCTTGCCAAGACGTTCGAGGAAGGCGGTTTCAACCTTCATGACGCCGGGAGCGCAAAGACGCTTCGTGCTGGCGATCTGAGAGAAGTCGATCTTCGTGCCTTCCATCTGAACCTGACCGGTGAGGAGATTGCAACCGCAGTGGCCGGAAATGTCCTTATCCGTGTAGAAGGTGATGGACGGGATGATGGTGGATTCCGGAGAATCGTTCCAAACAAGAGTACGACCTGCCAACTCGGGCGGCTGGGAGGTAAAAGCAGTACAAGCAGCGAGCATAGCGATAAGAGGGGCAGCAGCCAGAAGTTTGATGTTCACGGAATTAATCCTTCTTTCGTAGTGACGAATGTCGGAATGACAAATCGTAGTGTTGTTAACCATACCACGGCCGAAGAAAAAATGTTTGTTTCTGTCCGACGAATTGAGAAAAAATCGCCGTCAGATGTAAACAGCGATTACAGCTAGGTATAAAAACGAAGGCCGCTTCGTTAAGGAAGCGGCCTAGCGTTCACATCATGAAATCAGGGGAGACTTCATGAGAAGAGTGTGGTGTTATTCACCTTCGACATAGGGTTCAGCACCCAAGTCCCCTTCGAGCTTCGTTACCGTAACTGCGGAGGCGACGTCACCGACGACGTTAATGGACGTACGGATCATGTCGAGAATACGGTCAACACCGGCAATCAAAGCAACGGCTTCAAGCGGAATACCAACCTGCGTGAAGACGATGGTCGTCATAATAAGACCAGCACCCGGGACACCGGCGGTACCGACGGCAGCGAGCACACCCATCAGAACGATCGTCACCTGGTCGCCCATCGTGAGCGGAAGACCGTACACGCCGGCAGCGAAGATCGAGCAGACGCCCATGTAGATGGCGGTACCGTTCATGTTAACGGTGTTGCCGAGCGGGATGGAGAAGGAAGCGATGGCCTTGGTGGCACCCAAGCGACGGGCAGCACTCAAGTTGGCCGGAAGAGCAGCGGCGGACGAGCAAGTCGTGAAGGCGACGAGCCACGGTTCAAAGATGTTCTTCAGGAAGACCATGACGGGGGTGCCGGTCACGAAGCGAACCATCGGGATTAGCACCAAGACGACGAAGACCACCGTGGCGATAAAGGCCGTGACGATCAAGGCGCCGAGCGGAAGGAGAACGGAGAGACCATGACGGGCAACCGTGTAGGACATCAAACCGAACACACCGATCGGGGCGTAGACCATGACCATGTGGGTCATACGAATCATGACGTCGCCGACGACTTCGAAGAACTTCAGGACGCCCTTACCGCGTTCACCGAGACCCGAGAGGGCAAAACCGAAGATGACGGCAAAGAAGATGATCTGAAGCATCGAACCCTTGGCCATAGCTTCCATCGGGTTGATAGGAACGATGTCGAGAAGAGTCTGAACCAGCGGGGGAGCCACAACATTCTTGGCCTGGAGACCTTCGGTCGAAAGATCGAGACCCTGGCCCGGCTGGATGATGCCGGCGAAGAAGAGACCGCAAGCAACGGCGATACCCGTCGTAGCGGCATAAATCAAGAGAACCTTGACGGCAACGCGTCCGAGTTTGGACGTATCAGAAATACCGGCGGAACCGGCAATAATGGTGGCGATAACCAAAGGCACGACAACCATACGAATCAATCGAATGAAGAGGTCACCGAGCGGTTTAAGGTAGGTTGTAGCCAATGACGAATCGACAATAGCGCCGACAACGACACCAAGTGCCAAACCAATCATCATCTGCCACGCCAGACTGATTTTCATTTTGGAGGACATATACTCCACCCCTAGCTGTTAGTTTTTATACTCTTAGATACGAATTCGGCATTTGGTGCATGTGCAGTCAATGTGAACGCGTTATCTGAAACAGGCTTTTTCCCTGTCACAATTCGATTCTATGCGTCGAAGTCCCTTTTCCGATTCAGGGATAACCACTAGGTAGAAGGATTGATAGGGCGACGGGGCGAGAGTCAAGTCGGAAAAGTGCGGATAAGAGCTTTACAATTTGATATAAGTCAAATCTCACACCTATATTTATTAACTATCATTCAGTCAAAAATCAATAGAAAGACGCTAACATCTTCGTTTTTCAGTCTACGATAAGCATGCAAAAACGAATCGGCACTCAACTCTGTTCCATTAAAGAACCATAATGTTTCTCTTATTGCAAATTCTGGCCGCCAATGTTTTAAGCCGTTTGGTGATCCTGGCGACGGCGACCGTTCTCTCCTATCGCTGGCTCGCACGACTCTCCGAACAGCTCTTGGCGGTGGCCTGCGGTTTGATGGTTTCCATCGCGATGACGCATCTCATTCCGGAGGCGTTTTCAACGGAAGGCATCTGTCCTGAGAACCTCGGCTGGGTGATGCTCGCTACCGTGGTTCTCTTTATTCTCTTGGAACGCTTCTTGATGACGGGCGAGGACGAGACGACGGAGAAAAGCCGAAAGGCTGGAGGATGCCTTTGTCATTCTGCGGTCGAATTTCATCAAAAGCGTCTCACGGGTCGAGAAAAAAGCAGTGCGGCTGCGATGATGACGGCTTCGGGTTTACACAATTTTGTCGACGGCGTTCTGGTTGCGAGTACATTTATGGTGAGTACCGGCGCAGGCTGGCTGATTGCGCTTGCGGTCATGATGCATGAGATTCCGCAGACAACGGGTTATATGGTCATTCTTAAAAATTACGGCTTCACGCAGCGTCGTGCCTTTTTGCTCTGCCTTCTGGCGGCGATCATGGCCCCGGTCGGCGGTATGCTCGGATGGTTTGCCGTGAGCCTTGTGGAAGGCATTCTGCCTTATGCCCTGGCTGTGTCGGCGGCCTCTTTCATATTCATTACTTTCCACTGTCTCATGCCCGAAGTTTTCACGCACTGTCGCAATCGTCGCTGTGCCATGAAACAGTTGGGCCTTTTGGTGCTCGGCATTATTCTGAGTGTGGTGATGCTGGGCGGTGACCATCATCACGGTCACGGCCATGAACATGAGCACGAATTCGGTCATGAAGTCGAGACAATCGAAGCGGCAACGTTAGAACAGGAACGCGGAAACGTGTTTTCCTAAGGTTCAAGCGCGTCTTCGACAGGTAGAATGCACACATAGTTTTTCCTTTCCGGTGATTTGACATGCAAAAGTCCTTGAAACCCGTAGACGAATTGAGTTTTGAAGAGGCTCTGGCCGAACTCGAAGATCTGACGACCTCACTGTCGGGCGGCGACATTACGCTAAAAGACAGTGTTGAAGGCTATAAGCGAGGTAACGCGCTCCTGAAGCGCTGCCGAAAGGAACTCGAAGACGCCCGACAGACGATCGAAACGATCGACGAAGACGCTGGGCTTCGCGGACGCGACGACGCACCGTCTCGTCCTACCTCCGATTTCGACGACATCGTTTTCTAATCACACACCAAAAGAGAGATTCTCAATGACCGAAAACAACAACACTGAAATGCCGGTTATGAATTTTGGCGACTGGCAACGCGATCGCGTGACGCATATCGACTGGGTGGCGGGGGAATTTCTGCCGAAGCCCGGTCGCGAACCCAAGCGTCTGACGGGGGCCATGCGTTACGCGACGACCAGCGGCGGGAAGCGCATTCGAGCTTTGCTTTGCTACGCTGCGGGGCTTGTGACCGAAGCCGACGAAAAGACGCTTGACCGTTCGGCCATCGCGCTCGAACTCGTACACGCTTATTCGCTTGTTCACGACGACATGCCCTGCATGGATAACGACACACTGCGCCGTGGCAAGCCGACGGTTCATGTGCAATACGGCGAAGCACTTGCCATGCTCACGGGCGATGCGTTGCAGACGGAAGCTTTCTACAGTCTCTCTATGGTCGAAAATCCAGTCGTCGCGGCTCGGTTGCTCGCCACGCTCGCTCGCGCTTCGGGCGTTCGCGGTATGTGCGGCGGTCAGGCGCTTGACCTCGCCATGGTTGGCAAGCAGCCGACTGAAGCGGAACTTCTCCGCATGCAGTCCATGAAGACGGGGGCTCTCATTATGGCAGCCGTGCTGATGGGTGCTCAGTCGGGGGCATGGGAACGTTTGGGCCTTGGCGCTCAGGCCGGACTCACTGCTTCTGCTGATGCGATCGGTTTGGCTTTCCAAATCGTTGACGACATCCTCGACTGCACGCAGGATACGGCGACTCTTGGTAAGACGGCCGGCAAGGACGAAAAGGACGACAAGCCGACCTGGGTCTCGCTTTTGGGGCTCGACGGCGCGAAGACGCGTGCCCGCGAACTCCACGATCGTGCGCTTACTGCCCTCGCTATGGTCGAAGCCGACGAGAACGTGAAGAAGGGGGCAACCGACCGCCTCGCACAGATCGCCGATTTGATCATTGCACGCTCTTATTAAGCTAAAATCCATAAATTAAGCTTGGGTCTGCCGTTCTGAAATATGGCAGGCTCAAGCGTTTGGCCCGTTAAGGCTCCAAATCTGTCGCCCCAAAAGGTTGTCTCTTGACTGATACTCCGATCCTAGACACTGTTGAAACGCCCGCTGACTTGCGAAAATTGGATGCTGCAAGCCTACCGAAATTGGCACACGAACTTCGTATGTTCATGATTGATTCCGTTTCTAAAACGGGCGGTCATTTGTCGAGTTCGCTTGGTGCAGTCGAACTCGCCATTGCCATTCATCGTGTTTTCAATACGCCAGACGATCGTTTGATTTGGGACGTCGGTCATCAGGCTTACGCTCACAAGATTTTGACTGGCCGTAAGCACGAGATGCATACGTTGCGTCAGCTGAACGGTCTCTCGGGCTTCCCGAAACGTTACGAATCCGAATACGACTCGTTCGGTACTGCACATTCCTCCACTTCGATTTCCGCCGCACTCGGTATGGCCATTGCCGCGCAACTTGAAGGGAAAAAGGACCGTTGGCATATTGCCGTCATCGGCGATGGTGCTTTAACTGGCGGTATGGCCATCGAAGCCTTGAATGACGCCGGGGTCTATGAAAAGGGCTGCAAGCTGCTCATTATCGTGAACGACAACGATTGTTCGATTTCGCCGCCTGCGGGGGCTTTGTCGAACCATTTGGCGCGCATTGTTTCGAGTCGCGGTTATAACCATGCTCGTCAGGTCTCGAAGCGCGTTATAGGTACCTTGCCGGTGCTTCTTGATATTGCAAAGCGTGTCGAACGTCAGGCAATTAATTTTGTGAGTCCGCCGTCTGCGATTTTTGCGAACTTTGATCTGAATTACTACGGTCCTGTTGACGGCCACGATATCAACGGTTTGATCGACCTGATGACGAACTTGAAGAACCTCGATCGCCCCTGTGTTCTTCATGTCGTAACCACGAAGGGTCACGGTTACGAACCCGCGGAAATGGATCCGACTGCGTACCACGGTGTCGGCACTTTCGATCCGCTTTTGGGTTTGCCCGTCAAAAAGCCCGCACCGCCGACCTACACTGAAATTTTCGGCAAGTGGCTCTGCGATACGGCTGCTCGCGACGAGCACCTTTATGCCATTACGCCTGCGATGCGTGAAGGTTCCGGTCTTGTCGAGTTCGCCCGTCGATTCCCCGAACGCTATCGCGACGTTGCCATTGCCGAGCAGCATGCCGTCACCTATGCCGCAGGGCTTGCCTGCGAAAATGTGAAGCCTGTCGTGGCTATTTATTCCACATTCCTGCAGCGTGCGCTTGATCAGGTGATCCATGACGTAGCGCTTCAGAACTTACCTGTGATGTTTGCCGTCGACCGCGGCGGCTTGGTAGGGGCGGACGGTGCAACGCACCACGGTGTGTTCGATATTGCTGAACTTCGCAGTATTCCCAATATGTGCGTTATGACGCCGTCGAACGAAAACGAATGCCGACTGATGCTCAATACCGCATATGAAATGAATTCTCCCGCCGCGGTTCGTTACCCGCGCGGTCGTGGCAGTCTGGTAGAGGTCACGGCCGATACGGAAACGATTCCGGTGGGCGTGGCGAAGGTTTTGCGCGAAGGGAAGCGCATTGCGTACTTGGGCTTCGGTTCCATGGTGGAAGTCCTGCGAAAAGTGGCTGAGAATACCAACGGCACTTTGGTCGATATGCGCTTTGTGAAGCCCATTGACCGCGATATGATCAAGACGATGGCCGAGACTCATGATTTGATCGTCTGTGCCGAAGAGGGGTGCTTGCAGGGCGGCGCTTGCAGTGCGGTCTTGGAGGTTCTCGCAGACGAAGGTTTGGCAAAACCCGTCATGCGTTTCGGAATTCCTGATCGATTTATCGATCAGGGCACACAAAGCGAGTTGCTTGAAAGTGTCGGATTGACTGCCGAGGCCATTGAAAAGGCAGTTCGCGCCCGCTTGGTAGCACTGTGAGAATGATTATCGAATTGATTTGAAGCGTGAAACGCTTCTCCTGATTCGGTTTCCATTTGAAATGAGACCCGTTTTCATCTTGTCTTAAAGGTGAAGACGGGTTCTTTTTTATTTATCTAAAGTGACAAAATGTCATCTCTTATTGAGAATGAGTATTTAGGAAACCCCTAAAGCAACAAAAAAAGGCTTTTTCTAAAAAAAAAACTTAGAAAAAGCCACTTGCTACATTTTTCAATGATATTCTTTCGTTAATTGAAGTGTACGTTATCGATGCCGGATTAAGAAGAAAAGGCAAGTTGATAACAGTTATCAATCAAACGTTTCCGAAAAAACAATCTCTTTTGCTCATGGAGCTAACAAAATGAACGAAACTACGAAGTACGGTCTCTTTTTCCTCGGCGGTGTTGTCCTCGGTGCCCTCGGCGCTGTTGCCATTACGCGCGGTAAGACGGATTTGAAGCCCCTCGCCACGGATCTCCTTGCTCAGGGTCTGCAGTTGAAGGATAAGGCTCTCGGTGCCGTTGAAAGCGTTCGTGAAAACCTCGCCGATGCCGTTGCCGAAGCTCAGGTTAAGAACCAGGAAATGAAGGCTCAGGCCGAAGCCGCTGCCGCTGCTGCCGCCGAAGCCAAGACGGAAACTGCCGAAGTTGTCGCCCAGGCTGAAGAAAAGCCGGCCGCTGCTACGACTGCCGCCTAATTTCCGAATTTTTGCCGATTGACGGAGCATCATGCTTTTTCATCTTGTACACGAGGTAGGTAAGCGCCAACGCTGGCGTACGACCGAAGCGCTCTCCTGCGCTTCGGCCAACCTCATTTCTACCGAAATTTCCCGCATTGCCGGTATTTCTAGCGTAAAGGTCAATGCAAACACGGGTTCGATCGTGGCGACCTATACCGAAGAAAGCACCCGCGAACTGTTGATCGAATACGTGGCCGGTCTCGCGACGAATCCGCCGATTCGCCGTGCCGAACGTGCCTCGATGCCCAAGAATGAAGTCGTTACCGTCGATATGACGGCCGAAATCATGGGCTTGGTTCAGGACGCACTGCCGAAGAAGGTGGGAGATCTTGTCGACGAGTTTGGCAAGAACCGTTTGGTGCAAGGTATCTCGAAGGCATTGAACTCCGGTTTTCGCAATATGCCCTTCCTGCGCTTCCTTCGTCCCGTGACGAAGATCTTCGGTTTTGCGTTTGAAAACCTTCCGAAGACGAGCGGTCAGGGTCAGGGCAACGGCCAGGGCAAGGGAAAAAATCAACTCGTCGAACGTAAGTTCACGATCGAAGATGCCGATTTTGATTTCGGCCCGCTCGCTCGATTCGTATTCCTGCGTCCGATTCTTCCGCTCGGCCTCAATATCATTAACGCCGTGATGGGGGCCTTCCCGATCATCAAGGACGGTTTCCGCGATTTGTTGCGTGGCAAGCTGAATGTGGAAGTGCTCGACGCCACCGCGTTGACCGTCTCCATCCTGATGCGCGACTTCCGCACTGCCGGTCTTCTCGTGCTTCTCTTGGGCATGGGCGAAATGCTCGAAAACTATGCCCGCAAGAAGTCGATGGCGAGCTTGGCCGAACAGTTGTCGATTAAGTGCGACCTCGTTTGGGTTCGTGAAGGCGAAGACCTCGTGCAGCGTCCGCTCACTCAGGTGACGGAAGAAGACGTCGTTGTCGTGCGTGCCGGCACGGTCATCCCGGTTGACGGCGTTGTCGTCGACGGTGAAGCTGCCGTCAATCAGGCCACGATGACGGGTGAGCCTTTGCCGGTCGCTCGTAGCGTCGGCGGTTCCGTCTTTGCCGGTACCGTTGTCGAACAGGGGGAAATTGGTATTCGCCCGACGAGTGTCGGTGACGGTACGCGTCTCTCTCAGATCATCAAGTTCGTTGAAGACAGCGAACAGGTGAAGGCAAGCATCGAAAGCAAGTCCATGCGCTTTGCCGATGCGATCGTTCCCTTTAACTTTGCGCTCGCCGCGATCGTCTTCCTTGTGACGCGCGACTTGACCCGTACGGCTTCCGTCCTTCTGGTCGACTACAGCTGCGCTCTGCGTCTTTCGACGCCGCTCGCCATTCTCGCTTCCATGAAGGAAGGCACAGCCCGCGGTGTGGTCGTGAAGGGCGGTCGTTTCCTCGAAGGTTTGGCCGAAGTCGATACGATCGTCTTTGACAAGACGGGTACGCTGACGAATGCCACGCCGAAGCTCGCCGACGTTGTCTCGCTCGATCCGGAATGGGAACCCGACGAAATTCTTCGTTTGGGCGGGTGTTTGGAAGAACATTTCCCGCTTCCTGTTTCCCGTGCCATCGTGAAGGCCGCGGAAGAAAAGGGGCTCGAACATTACATCGAACAGCACGACACCGAAGTGCAGTACGTGGTTGCTCACGGCATCTGCTCGTCCGTGAACGGTAAACGCGTTCTTCTGGGTTCTCGCCACTTCATCGAAGACGACGAAGGCGTCGATTGCACGAGCGGCCGCGATGCCGTAGCCGAATTGGCCAGTCGCGGTATGACGGTTCTCTACATTGCCTATGACGGTCACTTGATCGGTATCCTCGGCGTGGAAGATCCGATTCGTGAAGAGGCCGTGACGGTAGTTAAGGAACTCAAGGCTCGCGGCAAGCGTGTCGTGATGCTGACGGGCGATGACAAACGTACCGCTGCCGCCGTAGCCGCCAAGCTCGGTATTGACGAATTCCGCGCTCAGGTTCTTCCGACCGGCAAGGCCGACGAAATTCTGAAGCTCAAGGAAACGGGCGCTAAGGTTCTGATGGTCGGCGACGGTATCAACGACAGTCCCGCTTTGTCTTCCGCCGACGTGGGCGTTTCCATGCGTGACGGTACCGACATTGCTCAGGAAGTGGCCGATGTGGTTCTCGAACCGTCGTTGTACAACCTGTTGACGGCTCTTGACCTCGGTGAAGCGACCCTGAAGCGCATCAAGCAGAACGTAGGCTTAAGTGTGGGGCTTAATACCGGTTATTTGGCCGGCGGTCTCTTCGGTGTCCTGACGCCCGCAGTGTCCGCACTGCTTCACAACGCGACGACGATCGGCGTTTGCTTGAACGCCATGCGTCCTGAACTCGGTCACTATGAGGGCGAAAACCACATGTTCGCCGACATCAAGACCGATATTAAAGATTTGTACAACCGCGCCAGCGAAATTCTGAAGGACACCGATCTGACCGGTGCCGCGAAGGGCGCTCGACGTATGCTTAAAGGAGGCCGATAATGGCCGATATCAACGATTGTGTGCGCAGTCTGCTGCCGGGCCGTGCTCGTCTCCGTCACCCGATGATGTACAAGATGGCTGAAGAGACCATCTCTCAGGTGACCGGTATGATCATGGCAATGCCGGGTGTCACGAAGGCCGAGGTGAATCCTCGCGTCGGTTCCCTTCTGATCGAATGGAATGAAGAAGAGACGACGGGCGAAACCATCCTCGGAACGATCGAGATGTACGCTGCCATGTATGCCGCTCAGGCTGTAGAAACGGCAGAAGCCGAAGAGGTCGCTCCGACGCTTCCCGCCGAAGGCGAAGTCTTGCCGGCTCAGCAGACGGAAAAGGTCTGCCTTCTGAAGAAGACGGCCGAAGCCCTCAATCTTCCGACTGACGAAGCCTGCGCGCTGGTGAAGAAGGTTGCCGAGCATCCGTCCGTAGTTAAGGCCGGCGAAGTGGCTGCCGAAGGTGCCGACAAGATTGAAAAGGAAGTCGTGAAGGCTTTCGCTACGGCTGCCAAAACTTTGATGCCCCAGGCGGCAGAAAAGAATGTGAACCGTGCCGCCCGCCTCCTGCAGAATCGCACGATGCTTGCTGCACTCGGCGTTTCGATCGCTGCTTTGGGTGTCAAGTCCACGAGCGCTCATATCGTAACGGGCGGCGCTTTCCTCGCCATCCTCGGTGTGCATCTCTGGCAGCACCGTCGCGTGCTCTAAGGTAGTCCGATGGTCAACAAAGTTTTAAAGGTCTGTCTGTGTCTTGTCATTACCGCTCTCGCTTTGGGCGTGGTGGCGGCTTTGGCTTCGCTTCTTCTCTACGGTTTCGTAATGGCCGTGCTCGCTGCTCTGGTGGGAGCCGTTGCGGCTCCGAATGAAGTGAAGGCTATCTGGCAGACTTTTGCAGGTCGCGTCGACAATTGGATCGGCCGACTTGAAAAACTTTGGCACGATGTCCGCGAGGGCATCGATTTGTGGGGCGCTGCGCAGATGCAGCGTCAGCAGGCTGCGGAAGAGACGGCTAGCGGGGCTTCTGAAGCCCGTGAAGAAACGTCTCAAACGGCCGACGTCGTTGAAGACGTCAAGCCGAAGAACTGAGTTCATTTCGGGAACGAAGAAAAAGGTCGAATGTCGCAAGGCATTCGACCTTTTTTCATCAGTGGTTTGCCAAAATGGAAAAAAGCTGTAGATTCGAAAACCTGCAGCTTTGGGTGTATTGGGGTAAGGCTCAAGGATTAAGCACGGAAGTTCGTAAAGACGAGCGGGACTTCCTTGACTTCCTTTTTAAGAAGAGCAATGGCTTCCTGAAGAGCATCGCGCTTGGCGCCGGAGACACGAACGACGTCGCCGTTCAACGCAGCCGTGAGCTTCAGAGCCTTGGCATCCTTCACGATCTTCTGGATGGTCTTGCCGAGTTCGCGGGAGACACCTTCCTTCACGACGATCGTCTGCTTGAGCTTATCGCCGCCCACCTTTTCAACGGCCTTCGTTTCGTCCAAGAGGCGGATGTCGATACCGCGCTTGGCGAGTTTGCCGATCAACACGTCGCGCACCTGCTTCAGTTGGAAGTCGCTGTCGGCGATGAGCGTGAGCTCAAGGTCTTTCTGTTCGAGTGCGGCCGACGTGCCGCGGAAATCGTAACGGGTACCGATTTCCTTCTGAGCCTGATCAACGGCGTTACGCAGTTCGACGGCATCGGCTTTGACTTCGATATCGAAAGAGGGCATTTCTACAGTTCCTAGATAAAAATAAGAATGAGGATAGGGCAGTTCATTTCGAGCACCCATTTGATAATTGTAGCAATTGAGACGAAAGATAACTGAACGACTCGAGAGGGTTGCAAGACACCTATAATGGTTCTCAGAACAACACTAAAGGACGGCTCGCGACAGCCGGCAAAGAACTATGCTTCCTCAGATTACCGAACACCAATCGCTTGATGCGATGACAACATTCGGCCTTCATTCAACGGCCGACTATTTTGCACATGCTAAGAGCGCGGAAGAGCTCGACGCTTTGATCGTCTGGGCCGATGAACGCGGCCTTCCCGTGAAATTTCTCGGTGGCGGTGCGAATACCATTGCCAAGAGCCGTGTCGAAGGGCTCGTTATTCGTGTCGAAATCAAGGGCTTTTCAACGGAAGAAGCGCCTAACGGCGATCTTTTAGTCAAGGTCGGTGCGGGCGAAGTCTTTGACGACATCGTTCGTCGTACCGTAGCGGAAGGCTTCGGCGGTTTGGAAAATCTGGCCGCTATTCCGGGGACGGTCGGCGGAGCCGTTGTGCAGAATATCGGCGCTTACGGCGTCGAATTGGCCGAGCGCCTAGTGTCTGTCACGGTTTGGGATCGAACTGTAAAAGCAGAACGCGTCTTGTCGGTTCCCGAATGTGACTTTGCTTATCGTCACAGTATTTTCAAGACGCCGGCAGGGCAGAATCTGGTGATCTTGGGCGCAACGTTGCGCCTGCCGAAGGTGTGGACGCCTATCTTGGGGTATCGAGATCTCGATGCCGAATTGAAGCTCGAAGACCGTTCCGTTGAAATGATTACCGCCGCCGAAATCGAGGCGGCCGTTCGTGCCGTCCGCGGCCGAAAGCTTCCTGATCCTCACGTCATCGGGAATGCCGGTTCCTTCTTTACGAATCCGATCGTGACGAAAGTGTTCTGGCACGAGCTCCTCACGACGCATCCCAATCTCGTCTACTACAAGTTGGGCGGCGGTCGCATGAAGCTCGCCGCAGCCTGGCTGATCGAGGCCGCAGGCTTTAAGGGCGCAAAGAGGGGAGCCGTGGGTGTTTATGAGAACCATGCACTGATCGTCGTGAACCACGGCGGAGCTACGGGTGAAGAGATCATTGCTTTTTCAGATGAAATCATTGCTAAGGTGAAGAAGGATTTCGGCGTCACGCTCGAACGCGAACCCGTGATTCTCTAAATCAATCAACGGAGACTGTTCTCCTTTTTTCAACTTTAAAAGGACTATTTATCATGTCGCCTTTTTCTATTAAGAGACCGCTTCTCGCCGGTCTCCTCGCGCTTTCCCTTTCGACGGGTGCCGCACTGGCTGCGGAACCGGTCGGGTTCGGTACGCCGGCGACGGCCACGCCTCAAGGCTTTGGCGACGCTGCTGTCATGAGCATCGCTCAACTCAAGGCCGATGCTAAAGATAAAGAAATCGTGGCGCTTGAAGGACGTTTTGTCGAGCGCCTGGAAAAAGACAAATACCTCTTTAAAGATAGAGCGGGCGATACGATTACGGCGGAATTGGATGACGACAAAGATTGGACGCATGTCGTCAAAGATCAGCCGATGAAAATCACAGTCGAAGTGGATCGCGATTGGAATTCGGTTGAAGTCGAGGTAATCGACGCAAAGTAGACCGAAACTTTTCGCAACAAAAGCTCTTCAAGTGTTGTTTTTGAGTTTTATTTTTGATTCTCATCGTGGTGCACAATGACCATAACAATGCTTTGAGGAGCTTTTTTTATGTCCCAAAATTCTCCGGCTGCCGCTCTCGGCGGCTATACCTTGGGTGAGGAAATTGCGAATGCCGTTACGCACGGCATTGCCGTCCTGCTGAGTATCACGGGGCTGGTGTTTTTACTGCACAGCGCTATCGTGAAGGCGGGAACGGTTGAGGCGATTGTTAGCGCGTCGGTGTTCGGCAGCGCAATGATCATTCTTTATCTGATTTCGACCCTCTATCATGCGATCCCGAATCTGCGGGCCAAAAAGGTTCTGCAGGTGATGGACCACAGCGCCATCTACATCATGATCGCGGGATCCTATACGCCTTTCTGCTTGATGACCTTAGACGGTGCGGGCGGTGGCATTCTCTGTGCCGTTGTTTGGAGCGTAGCCGCGGCAGGCGTCATCTTGCAGCCCATTCTCATTCGTCATGCGGAATGGATGAACTGCGTTCTCTACTTGGCATTAGGCTGGTGTGTCCTCACGCGGATCGGGCCCTTGGTTGACGTACTGCCTACGGCGGGCCTCTGGCTTTTGGTGTCTGGCGGTCTCGTATATTCGTTGGGCGTCATCTTTTATTTGTGGGACCGCATTCCCTTCAATCACGCTATCTGGCACGTCTTTGTGCTGGGCGGCACGGTTCTGCAGTTCTTCTCGATTCTTTTTTACGTCATCCCCGTTTAGTCCAACACAAAAAAGTCCCGAGGCTCGGAAAACCTCGGGACTCAAAAAAAGAGATAAAAAAACGCACCCTTCCGTGAGAAGCGTGCGTTTTTTTGTCTTCGCTAATCCGAATTAGGCCATAGCCTTGATGGAAGCGGAGAGACGGCTCTTATGACGAGCAGCGGCGTTCGTGTGGAGAACGCCCTTGCGAGCCATGGCGTCGATCACGGATTCAGCCTTCTTGAAGGCTTCCTGAGCGGCGGCCTTGTCGCCGGCGACGATGAGCTTGCGCACAGCCTTGATGGCGGTGCGG
Source organism: Sutterella sp. (assembly GCA_020025965.1). Classification (GTDB taxonomy): domain Bacteria; phylum Pseudomonadota; class Gammaproteobacteria; order Burkholderiales; family Burkholderiaceae_F; genus Sutterella. Next base: position 3,014 of record JAHHRG010000042.1, on the reverse strand, counting down.
AACTGGCTACGCTGAGCCGAGAGGTGCAGATTGCGCACAACCATCTGGCGGGCGCGCTTGCGAGCTTGCTTGGTATTGGCCATTTTATGAATTCCTTGCCTAAAAATTAAACAGTTGGCGTCCGACACGTTTCGGGAAAAAGAAACGTGACTATCCCGGTAGTCCCGTGAAGAGCGCTCACGCGCAGTCCGGACGCCGCTGCATAACCTCCGCTTTTTGGCGGGGAAAGTGCATCGCGGTTGTGCGAGACACCAAAGATTTGATTAAATTTCAGAGTGTTGCACGATTCTGGCGTCGTTCTTGCCTGCGGAGGTTGGGGCTTCAACAGGATTAACAACGAGAGAACACAAATGTGCACCTCCGAAAGGCCCTAAACTATATCAAATTTTGGAGCTAAAGGCATCTTTTCGAGTAGAATTTTTTCCTCATTTGAGAAAAAAACAAGGATTCTTTGCAAATGTCCCTTCTGAAGTCAGCTGCAACGGTATCGGGTTTGACCCTGGTGAGCCGTGTTACGGGCGTTATCCGCGACATGCTGATTGCACGTTATTTCGGTGCATCGGCCGAAACCGACGCGTTTTATGTTGCGTTCCGTCTTCCCAATATGCTGCGCCGTCTCTTTGCCGAAGGGGCTTTCCAGCAGGCCTTCGTACCGATGTTGGCGGATGTCCGAGAAACGGATCCTGAGGGAAGTCAGCGATTCATCAATCACGTCTTTACGGTCTTGGCTCTCGCTGTTTTTGCGGCTAGCTTGCTGGGAGTTTTAGCGGCTCCGGTCCTTGTTTGGTTGATCGCCGGAGGCTTGGCGGACAATCCCGCCGCGTTTGATTTGGCCACGAATCTCACGCGCTTCATGTTCCCCTATATCGCTTTCATGAGTTTGGTTGCCTTTGCGGCGGCCGTTTTGAACACGTGGAAGCGGTTCGCAATCCCTGCCTTTACGCCGGTTCTCCTGAATCTTTCCTTTATCGCCTTTACGGTGTTTCTGGCTCCGTATCTTGAAGAACCGATTTGGGCCTTGGCGATTGCCGTCATTGTCGGCGGTGTTTTGCAGTTGGGCACTCAGTTCATTGCGCTTCGCCGTCTCGGCATTCGTGTGCGTCCTTCGAACGTGAAGGAAAGTACGGGCGACTCGAATGTTCGCCGTGTGATGAAGTTGATGGTTCCGGCACTCTTTGGCGTCGGTGTCGCACAGCTTTCCATTTTGATCAACACGAATATCGCTTCCCGTCTGTCGAGCGGCGCCGTGACGTGGTTAAACTTTTCGGACCGTCTGATGGAATTCCCGACTGCACTCTTAGGCGTCGCTTTGGGCACGGTTTTGTTGCCGGGACTCTCCTCCGCCTTCGCCAAAGGCGACCTCACGCGCTACAACGCACTGCTCGATCGCGGTCTTCGTCTCGTTTTCTTGGTGGCGATCCCGGCTTCCGTCGGTCTTTGGCTAACGTCCGAAGCACTGGTATCCTTCCTCTTTCAGGGGAAAAACTTCACGCCTTCCGATGTGCAACAAACAGCCACGGCCGTCGTCGGCTATTCGGTGGGGCTGATCGGCCTGATTCCCCTCAAGATTGTGGCACCGGCTTTCTATGCCCGTAAGGACATTAGGACACCCGTTAAAGTGGCGGCGGCCAGCCTTGTGGTCGTGCAGCTCATTAACCTTGTTTCCGTTCCGCTTTTTTCGCATGCGGGGTTGGCACTATCGGTCGGTTTAGGGAGCGTTTTCAATACCGCGACGCTTCTGGTTATTCTCCGTCGCCGTGCGATTTATAAGCCGTTGCCCGGTTGGACCTTTGCTATATGCCGTGTGGCGGTGGCCACGATTCTCATGGGAGCGGCCCTTTGGTACGGCCAGACCTTTGTCTCTTGGACCGAGATAGCCTGGAGTCTTCGTGCGGCCGGTGTTCTTGGAATGGTCGCAGCCGCTGCCGTCCTCTACTTCGGCGTTCTCATGATCTTCGGTTGGCGTCCTTCCGAACTTCGCCGAGGCGCGTAAATCGAAACGCCAGATAAAAAAAGCCGACCGTACCTTCAGCGGGTATCGGTCGGCTTTTGTGTATTGAGAGAAGACTTATTCGTCGTCTTCTTCGCCCAGATGGTCGATTTCATCGAGCGTCAGAAATGGCATACGAGCCGGCCAACCGATCAGCTCGTCTTCAGAGAGAGCTTCCAGCGCAGCAGGGCCCAGACGGGCGGTATTGATCGCATAGTTAAGCTTGGCATAGACGTGAACGATGTCGCGTTCGAGCACTTCCTTGGCATCTTCCTGATCGCCGTCAGCCACTTTGTTCATGGCTTCTTCCAGCGCTTCCTTAGCGTCGTTGAGGGTGGCGGCAAGCCATTCCTGTTGAATTTCATTTTCCATTCATTTCTCCTAAAGCGACAACGGCATCGGGTGAGGCTACCCAAGCTCTAGGGCGTATTTTAGAAGGGAAGTTCCGCTGGGTAAAGGCATCAAGGTTGATGAAGGCTCAGGAGAAGGGAAGCGGTATCTGTAGTCAAACGGCCTAGGTATGATGACTTAGTTGTCACAAAATCCTTCAAAATGCGCATAGAATAAGTTCACTGCTTTTCTTTCAGAGAAGCGGCAGGGCCTTTGGCCCGTTGGAAAAATCGCCGTAATAATCCCGTATCACAATAGGAAAAGGAACCTTCGGTATGTCCTTTAACAAAATCGCCGCAGCAACGGCGGCCGCTCTGACGCTCCTCGGCGCTCAGGCGAACGCCGAAGTGCTTCGAGTGGGCAGCGAAACGGTTTACCCGCCTTTCGAATTCTTGGATTCGACGGTGGGCGAATACGTGGGGTTCGATATGGACCTCATCAAGGCCGTGTCGGAACGTGCGGGCTTCGAACCCGTTGTCTACTCTATGGGGCTTGACAGTTTAATCCCCGCGCTTAAATTCGGTATGGTTGACGTCGCCGTTTCGGCTTTGACGATCACGCCGGAACGAGCCGCTCGCGTTGACTTTACCAAGCCTTATTACCACACCGGTCTCAGAATCATGACGCACAGGGA
>JAHHRG010000041.1 GCA_020025965.1 Sutterella sp. | reverse complement strand
CAGCGGCTCGGGCTCGACCTTGATCGCAGCGACGATGAAGAAAGAGGTAGCTGAAAACTTCGTGAAGTCTGTGAACGCCATGTATCCGACCTTCGGAGCCAAGATCCTTCGCGTTTGTCGAAAGGGGTTGGTGGTGAGCGCCGAATAACGGCGATGCTGATTTAGGCACAAAATGTATCGTTTCTTTTCTGATCGAACAGATCGGCGGTTTTTAACCTGAGAAAGAAGCTAAAGGTTGTTGTATCTCGTTGAGTGAGATACAACAAACGGTAAGGATATTTCGTGTAGAAAAGAGACCTATTCAAAATCCTAGGAAATGATAAAAAATCTCTTCATATCAATGTAAAAGATAAGAAAGTAGAGAAATTTCCTCCTTGCAAGAGAAAATTTCTCTAGGGGTGATAAACTGTCCGTTGATGCTTTGTGCATGATCTTAGGAGAGAAAGAATGCTGATTACTTTTGCTGTTGAAAACTGGCGATCCTTCAAGGAAAAATCTACGCTTAGTATGGTTGCGTCAAAGGAGACGCAACATAAAGAACATTTGTCTCGCATTGAGAAGCAATCTCTAAGACTCCTTCCTGTTTCTGCAATATACGGTGCTAATGCGTCGGGTAAGACAAAATTTATTGAAGCCTTGGAGTTCCTTCGATATTTCATTCTTCGAGGTGTCGGTGTTGAGCAAGCTATTCCGGTTCAGCCTTATAAGTTGGACGACGAATCGAAAAATGGCAACTCTAAATTCTGGCTAAGCGTATTAATTTCTGAAAACATTTACACTTACTATGTTGCCTTAAACTCCGAGAAAGTTGTTGAAGAAAGTCTAGAGTTTGAAAATAGCGCTTCAGTATATAAACTTTATGAAAGAATTGACGGAAGCGAAGTCTCTTTAAATGATAAAAAATTAAAAAAAGAAGAGCGTGATTTTTTGAAATTTGTTTCAAAAGGCACTCGAAAGAATTCTCTTTTTTTGACTAATATATTTAATCAGAACGTTGATGAAACAGTACCTATTTTTGAGCCACTTTTTAAATGGTTGACTCAATCTTTGACGGTTATTACCCCTACAAGTCATTACGTTCAAATTCAGAGATTTGTCAATAAAGATGATGAGTATTATGAAGAGCTTAATAGGTTATTAGACATTCTTGATACGGGTATCGACCATCTTGAGGGAAGAGAGATTGATATTGATAATCTTTCTCTTTCTGAGGCCAAGACCAAATTTATCGAAAATCGTACTTTAGGAAAAAAACTAACTTATCGTGATGGCGATCTTGTCTTTTATAATATTGACGGTGTTTTAAAGGCAAAAAAAATTCTTCCGGTTCACAATGGAGCTGAGGGGAATGTGAGTTTTAAACTTGATGATGAGTCTTTGGGGACAAGAAGATTATTAGATCTTATCCCTATGTTCATTGAGCTTCGTAAAAGCCACGATTTTCCGAGGGTTTATGTAATTGATGAACTAGATAGTAGTTTGCATACTAAATTACTTTATTGGCTTCTTTCTTATTATTTGCAGAGTTGCCATGCGGATCTAAGGAATCAATTAATCTTTACAACACACGATGTGAATATTCTGACTCAGGATCTCTTCCGTCGAGATGAACTGTGGCTTACCGATAGAAAAGATACAGGGGAATCTTCTCTTTATTCTATTGGTGAATTTGAGGATATTCGTCAGGATAAAGATATTAGAAAACTCTATCTCAATGGTCTGATTGGTGGGATTCCGAACATATACGGATAATATTCTTCTTGGTGGCGATTATGGCTAGTAAAGTAAAAAAAGAAAGGTCGCGTGAACGTAATCGAGTTCAAACAAAGACGATGTACAAACGTTTTGTCGTTTTCCCTGAGGGAATTGTAACTGAGCCAAGATATGTAAAGATATTAGATTCTCTTATTAGAAAAGAATATCCTTCTGCAAATTTGAGGCTCACAATTGAATTGCCTTCACATAGCGGTCCTAAACATCTATTAACAGCATTGAAAGTTGCGATAAAAAATGGAAAATTGGACTCAAAAGATGATGTATGGGTATGGGTAGATAAGGATGATTGGGAAGATGATCAATTTGAGCATCTTATTTCTTGGGGAGATCAAAAGAGGGTGGCGTTTTATCAAATGGCTATTAGCAATCCGAAATTTGAGTTATGGCTTTTGTACCATTTTGAAAATGCAAGAGGAAAACGTACACCGGAAGAAATAGTCCAACAATTGAAAAAATACATTCCAGATTATGAAAAGAATATTCCAGAAGGAGTATTATCGTGGCAACATGTTCTCAATGCAGTGAGTTACGCTAAAGAAAAAGCTAAAGCGTGTACTTGTAGTGGCGATGAGAACTTCCCGCACTCAGATGTTTATAAGATGCTTGAAAGACTTATTGAAATGGGAGAAAAGCGATCTAAGAGATAGAAACTCAAAAATTGAGTGTGTGCTCTGTTACACTTAACACATGAATCTGCAAGTCGTGGTGGAACTCACTATATGGCATCAATGACAGGTGGATTCTGAAGAATATCTTCCGGTTTCCCATATCGGGCCATGCAAATTTCAGCGTTGCCGGGTTGATAGAGTAGCCCGAGTGTTCCGTTGGCGATGCCGGGGACGTAAAGGGGCACGTACCAGCTGATCTGATCGTCGGTCAGGATCGCATCCGAAGGGGTCTTCCCCTGAGCGAGAAGAGTGAAGAGCATTTCCAGTGTGGTAATGATCGCCGCTTTCATCGGGCTCTGGGCAATGCGCACTTTGTCCAACCGGAACTGCTTCGTTTCGATGATCTGTTTTTCGCCTTGAGGCGTGAAAGCCAGGCTCGCGTCGTTCGAGGCCTTTCTTTCGCGTTCGCGCCAGCGAAGCATGGCCTCGGCTTCCTGCAAGGAGGTGACGGTTGCGGCCGTCGGGTGAAGCGGCTCGTTCTTGACCGTTTGGGTTTCGGGGTTGAGTCCCAAGTCTTCCGGTTTGTCTTTTTCGGTCTCCGGGGTTTCAAATAAATCGCCCTGAGAGAAAAGCCCCAGCATATTGCCCAGAATCGACTTTTTCCTGGGATGCGAGGCGTGCTTTTTGAGAGGAATCGCTCCTTCGCGAGCCGTGCGTTCGAGAACACGGGTCAACAGATTCTCAACCGTCAGTCCGTTTTCGGACAAAACGCTTTTCGCGCCTTCAATATCGAGTTCATCCAGAGTGAGATTGATCGTGACGGTTTTTTTCATAATCTTGAGTCCGGTCCGTAGGCTTCGATTTCAGTCTAGCAAATGCTTTTATGGCCTGCGGGTGTCTTTCGGGTAAATCCCTGCCGTTATTCGTCAGAAACGAACTGCGGGAAGTGAGAACGGAAAAAAGAAACCCGTCCGAGGAACATTTTCTGAGACGGGTTTCGGGCTCAATTAACGGTTGAGCACGTTGCGGATTTCGTAGGGAAGCGGCAGAACCGTGACGGCGGCACCAGCTTCGGAGAGCGAGAAGCCCTTCTCTTTTGCGGCCAATGCGGCGGAGAAGATCACCAGAGTCTTTTCTTCAACACGAACGGATTCGATCACGAAGCCCGATTCCTTGCCGTCGCTCCAGACGGTGGCGCCAGGCAGAACGTCTTCAGCCGTATCCGCCCAGCCGATAAAGGCGCGGCGCGGGCTTTCGCCGATATGCTGAACGCGGGAGACGACTTCCTGGCCGGGGTAGCAGCCCTTGTTGAACACCACGCCGCCCGTCAATTCGTAGTTGACGGCCTGCGGCACGAAGACTTCGCGGGTTTCCGGCCACACGGTAGCCACGCCCGCGGCAATATTGCCGACCCACCAAAGCGCGGAATTGTCGGCGACCTTGTCGGCGGGGAAAAGGTCGAGCGTCTTCGGCGCAATGACGATGGCACGCGGAGCGGCATCAATCAAACCGTCGATGGCGGACGAAGCGGAGAGCCCGAGGACAATGGTGTCGTCCTTGCGAGCGGTATCGCCTTCGGGCGGAAGCGTAAGACCGGCCGCTGTGAGATTGTCTTTCGTCTTATTCAAGAGGCCGTAGATCGTACGGTCGTGGCAGGCGCAGGTAAAGGTGACGTCGGCACGCAGAACGAACATCTTGAGGCGCTTCACAAAAGCCGGAGCCACTGCACGCGGGAGCATCATCATGACATCGTCGCCTTCCATCCAGAGACGGAAGGTGGCGAGTAAACGTCCCTTCGGAGAACAATAGCCCGCAGCGATCGTACGAAGGCCGAGACCCTTGACGACATTCGTAAACTGTCCGTGAAGGAAAGTGACGGCATCCTTGCCGGAGACGCGAACAATGCCGAGGTCGTCGAGTCGGACGATATCGCGGCTGCGGTCGGTGAGCGAGAAGTATCCCGGATGATTGACGGGAAGAGAACAAGCCTCAGACATAGTGAATCCTTCAATGGTTGTTATTTAGCGACGCTGCAGAATATATCGTTGAACGGCGCGGTTGTGATCTTTCAGATTGGTGGAAAATTCGCTCGTGCCGTCACCGCGAGAGACAAAGTACAAGAACTTCGTATTCGCGGGATGCATCGCGGCTTCAATCGAAGCGGGCGAGGGCATGGCAATCGGCGTGGGCGGCAATCCCTGAATCTTATACGTGTTGTAGGCGGTCGACGTCTGCAATTGTTTTCGAGTCAAATTACCGTCAAACGTTTCACCGATACCGTAAATCACGCTCGGATCGGTCTGCAGCGGCATGTTGATGCGAAGACGGTTGTTGAAAACGGAACTGATTAGCGTACGGTCGGCGCTGTGCCCCGTTTCCTTTTCAATGATGGAGGCGAGAATGAGCGCTTCGTAAAGACTCTTGACTTGAACGTCAGGCGAGCGAGTCGCCCAGGCTTTTTGCAGGCGATCCTGCTGCTGTTTGACGGCTACGCGCAGAATCGTCAGGTCACTGGTGCCGCTCGCAAAATGATACGTGTCGGGCGCAAGCCAACCTTCTAAAGAGGGCGTCTCAAGACCCAACAGCGCGGCGATTTCAATTTCAGACTTGTCGGCGGTCGTCTGTTTGATGCCGTCATGCTCGCGGATCAATTTCATCACTTCCCAAATCGGTGCGCCGTCGGGGATGCGAAGCTGGCGGTCGGCGAGTGCACCCTTGGAAATTTTCTCCAGAATCGCGACGGGGGAAAGACCGGCTTCAAATTTATAGAGCCCCGCATGAATGCGACGAAGATCGATGTTGGCAAAGCGAGCCGCCAGACGCATGGTCGTGAGATCTACGTCGAGTCCGTTTTCTGCGAGTTTGTTCATCACGCGGCGCGCGGTATCGCCCTCCGAGACCATTACGGAAATATCCGTTGCTTCGACTTTGAAGGGGACGGGACGTTCGAAGAGATACCAACGGAAGGAGTAAAGCGCGACGACGATAAGCCCGAGGACAATAGCAACGATTTTCGTGCTTCGCTTCTCGAGAGAACGAGAAAGACGCCCCTTGACGGACACTTTTGGGGCAGAGTTTTCGGTAACGGCGTTTTTTTCATCCGAAGGCCGATCGGCTTCGTTGCTTTCGCGCGCTTCGATTGAAGCCGTGTCGCCCGGCACTTCTTCCTTGGATTCAACCGCATCCCGGGATGGGTTGTCCTCAGGTTTAATTGAGTTTGACTGAAATTCAACCGTTTCGGACGAACTGACGGGCGTTGCCGGTGCCGTAGAAGCATCGGGCGCTGCGATCGTCTCTTGGGTTTCGTTCTTCTCTGTGGGGTTCGGATTCACGTTTTGTTTTGGGTATCAGTAAAAAGTGCCTTGATTCTAACGCACACACGGGAGAAAAAAGAGAGGAATCGGCGCAGAAAGATGTCGAGAAGGCAAGGAGGGGCGATGCTCATCCAAGCAAAAGGCACGGGCTTTCACGCTAAAATAAACGGATTGGGCAAAGAGTGCCGTTTGCGACAAGAGAGTCTGCGAACGGATTGCTCGAATAAATACGAGACCAAGATGTCGAACACGAAGCCGACCATTTCACTCAAAACTGACGGCTTCATGAATAAACCAAGCACTGACACCGGGGAGACGGTTGAGACATGACAAGAGGACGTTTCATCACTTTCGAAGGCATTGACGGAGCCGGCAAGACGACGCAGATCGATGCGCTCGAAAAGCACCTCCGGGAACACGGCATTGAAGTCGTGCGTTCGAGAGAGCCGGGCGGTACGCCCGTCGGAGAGAAGATCCGCGAGATGCTCCTAAATGATGAAATGACGGTTCGAACCGAAACGCTCCTTTTCTTTGCCGGCCGCGCCGAACACGTCGAAACGAAGATTAAGCCCGCACTCGAGCGCGGTGCCTGGGTCTTGTCCGATCGTTTTGCCGATGCGACTTACGCCTATCAGGTGGGCGGCAAGGGTTTTTCGAGTGAAGAAACGGAAGCCTTGGAAGCCTGGACACTGAAGGGCTTTGCGCCCGATATGACGGTGCTCTTTGACTTGTCGCCCGAAACGGCGGAGAAGCGTCGCCACGTTCGTGCTGGGGAAGAAGACCGTTTTGAACGAGAAAACAAGGCTTTCTTCGAAGCCGTCCGTGCGGCTTATCTGGATCGCGCCGAACGCAATGCCGAACGTTTCCTTACGGTCAATGCCGGCGATACGCCCGAAGCCATTGCCGCCGTCATTAAAGAAGGAGTCGCACGATGGCTCTAGCGCCTTATCCCTGGCTCGAAGAAGCGGCCGCGCGTCTTTCCGACATGCGCGACAAGCTGCCCAATGCCATCTTGATTCACGGTGCGCCGGGCTCCGGTACGCTCGAACTTGCCCGCGCTTTTGCCGAAAGCCTTCTTTGCGAAGACACAAAGCCCGACGGTACGGCATGCGGACATTGTGCCGGTTGCCGACTGGTGAAGTCGGGCACGCATCCCGATCTTCGTATCGTGGTGTCTGAATACATCGCCAATGAATTGGAACTTCCTTACACACCCGCAGAAAACGAAAGCGGCAAAACGAAGCTTTCGCGCGAAGTGCGTATTCATCAGTTCCGTGCTCTCTCTGACTTTCTGACGATGGCGTCGCACCGCGGCGGCCGCCGTGTCGTGCTCGTTTATCCGGCTGACATGGTGCGTGCCGAAGCGGCAGCTTCGCTCTTAAAGTCGATGGAAGAACCGCCCGAAGGGCTTGTCTATATTTTGGTCGCCGACGATATCGATGCGGTTCTGCCGACCATTCGTTCTCGTAGCCGTCTGTTGCGCGTAGGGCTGCCGACACGCGAGGAAGCGCTCGCTTGGCTCTCAACTCAAAAGCGTGTGACGGATCCCGAAGCGGCTCTTGCCATGGCTGGCGGTGCGCCGCTCTTGGCTCTCAAGGATACGACCGGTCTCTCATTGCCGCCGAAGGCATTCGACGCTTTGAAGGGCATGCTTCAGAAGGGCGGCAATCTGACGCCGGACGACATTGTCAGAGGCTATACGGTCGATATGAAGACCCCCGCCGTGTCGCTCTTTTTATCCCGCTGGTGCTATGACCTCGTGCGGGTCGCATCCGGTTTGCCCGTGCATTTCTTTATTCATGAAAAAGACGTGATAGAAAGACTGGTGGCCGGCATCCCGATCGACCGTCTGATGAGCTTCATGAAGTCGGTGGACGATATGCGCCGTGCCGCCGAGCATCCTCTCGCTCCGCGTCAGGTCTGGGAAGGCATTCTTCTCGAGTACGTCAAGACCCTCAGCCGATAAAGGTCGCTCTTTTTGACTCCAGCGCGGGCGACGCTTCTGTCGGTCATAGTTCTCACGGTTTCACAATTTTGAAGAAGAAAATCCCCGTTCATTCGAACATGCCTAAGCACTCATTCATCTCTTTTTCTCTGCATAACCAGTTTGTTCGTGGATTTTTGGTGTTCGCGATTGCCGGGTTTATCTTCTTGATGTCTGCTCAGCCCGCCGATGCGTCATGCGAGCAGAGTCTCTTTTTCGGCACCGGATTGGCCAACTTCCTCTTGTGGCCCCCTTTTTCGAACGAAATACTGAGCCAACTGGGATTGCCGACTCAGGTTGTCAATTTGGCACCGGCACTCGACTATGCGGTGCGAAAGACGGCGCATTTCACGGAATATGCGGCGTTCGGTTTTGCGCTGGTCTCGTGGTTGCGTCACAGCCCGTCTTTGCATCGTCATGCGTGTTGGTTGGCTGTAGCGGTTGGGGCTCTCTATGCCGTTTCCGACGAATGGCATCAGTCTTTTGTTCCGGGGCGTTCATGTGAGTTCACCGATATGATGATCGACACGAGTGGGTGTCTGATAGGGGTTCTCACGTATTTCGCGATTAAATTGATTGTGGTTGTCCGAAAAAATGGACAATCCGAGCCGGATCTCTCGAAGGACGTAAGGCTTAGTACAGAGGTATCCCTTTCATAATGAAAGGATCGGGGAAACAGTGTCTGACCGTCCGAAATTTTCCAATGTGGGAACATCAATCGCTTTATGAAGACGGTGAACGATGTTTCTGCCAAGGCCGGGATCAAACCGAAGTCAACTTTCCCTTGAAAAGATCGAAACCGCTTCGACGCCACGTATTGGCGCGAAGCGGTTTTTGTCTATGGAGATCGAATCGTCAACGGTCAATGATCCGAGAGCGGCGTACATTTTGTCAGTTTGATTTTGCCGAGCCCGCGATAATTCCTGAGCTTCTTAATGACCGGACCTTCGGTGAGATCGATGACGAGTTTGCGTTCGAGGCCGGCGATCTCGCCCAAGATCGATTGATATTGAGAGATGGAAGTTTTGAGTCCCGACTTAATATCCTTGGCGGTTTCGTCCGTTTCTTTGAGATGAGCGACCATGCCGACAACGGACGGCAGATCGTGTATGCGATAAAAGTCGACCTTTTCAATAAGCGAGTCGATTTTCGTGTTAATTGCATCAGTCTCGGCACAGATTTCTTTTTCATCGATAAAAAAAGACAGTCTTGAGGCGAGTCTTGTCATTTCCGTTTTTTTATCTCGAAGTTCTTCCAAATGACGGACGATCGCTTTTTCGTTCGTATAAACATCGGCCATCTTGGAGAGATCGGACTCAAGATACTTGGCTGTCAGGAAAAGCGTGTCGTAGAGCATCAGCAGATGTTCGCGGACGACTTCCTTCACTTTTTCACTTTGAACGTTAAAGTTCGAATGATTGGCAACGGCCAGGGCGAGCAAAGAGAGATTGATCGAACAGGCTTCTGAGATTCTGATGTCTCCGGTATTGACGAAATAAATTGAGACGGCGACCGAGAACCAGAAGAGGTAATAGAGAAATTCATAACTGATGAAGCGACGCATTATGTGTCTCCGGCAGTCAGACAATTCTTATTGGTGGAGAGCACAAAAGCATCTTTACTGCACTCTCTTTCGTTAATACCCTCTATGATACAACTCAGCGACGCTGACGGGAAGTCCGAGCAGGACGGCAAATCTCAGTACAATAGGCTGATCAATGACGAGTGAATCTAGGAAGCCCAAGCATGTCCGACGAGAAAACGAATCTCACAATTGCCACCAATACTGAGAAACCTCAGGTTTTTGATGCTGCCAGAGAACTTAAGACGCTTCCGAATCTTCCCGGCTGTTACCGCTATTTCGATGCCGACGGTAAGTGTCTTTATGTCGGGAAGGCGCGAGATATCAAGAAGCGTGTGTCGTCTTATTTCCGAGGGCACGGTTTGTCGCCTCGCATTGCGATTATGGTGAGCCAGATCGTCAAACTCGAAACGACAGTGACGCGATCGGAAGCCGAGGCGCTGCTTCTTGAAAACAATCTCATCAAAACGCTCAATCCGAAATATAACATTCTCTTTCGGGACGATAAAAGTTATCCCTATCTGAAACTCGGTCCGGAAGAATTCCCTCGTCTTTCATACTACCGAGGCGGAGTGGATCGCAAGTCACGCTTTTTCGGCCCTTATCCCAACAGCACGGCTGTTCGCGAAGCTATTCAGATCATGCAGAAGGTTTTCGGCCTTCGTACCTGTGAAAATTCCGTCTTTAAAAACCGCGACCGTCAGTGTCTATTGGGGCAGATCGGGCGTTGTTCCGCACCTTGCGTAGGGCGAATCTCGAAAGAAGACTACGCTCGCGATATTGAGCGCGCTGCCGCTTTTTTGGAAGGCCGCACGAGCGACATCGTTGAAGAATACGAAAAGAAGATGTGGACGGCCTCCGAAGCCTGGGACTTTGAAAAGGCTGCGTTCTATCGAGACCGTATTTCTGCATTGACGACCGTACAACATCAGCAGGCGATTGAAACCACGGGCGGTGATACGGATGCCGACATTATTGCGGTGGCTGTGTCGGGGGCGGTCGCCTGCGTCAATTTGGCCATGGTTCGAGGCGGACGGCATTTGGGCGACAGGCCGAGTTTTCCGAAATTCGGTGTGAAGAGCGAATCACTGATGCCGAGCATTCCTGAAATCGTCGAAGCCTATGCCGAGCAGCATTATGAGGACGTGCCGATTCCGACTGTGGTGATTGTCGACGGCGATCAGCTGACGGCGGAAGAGAGAAGTGAAGTCACTGAGCGTCTTGGCGATATGCTGACGGGCTTTGCCGGCCGTCGTGTGGCGGTGGTGACCGAACCTCGAGAAGTGCGCCGGCGCTGGCTTGAGATGTGCGTCATGAACGCACGTGTGGCACTCACGCGCCATATCCAGGAGGAAGGCAACCACATGACGCGCCTTCGCGAATTAATCGATATTCTCGAATTCGAACCCGAAGACGGCGATCCGATGAAGTTTCGTATCGAATGCTTCGATATTTCACATACGTCAGGGGAAGCAACGCAGGCTTCCTGCGTCGTTTTTAACGAAGGTCGCATGCAGTCGTCGCTATATCGACGCTTCAATATCGCGGGGATTGAACCGGGAGACGATTACGCGGCCATGCGACAGGTTCTGGAACGCCGCTATAAGCCCGTGACGCGAGGCGAAGCAAAGCTCCCTGACGTGGTGCTCGTTGACGGCGGTAAAGGGCAGGTGGAGATGGCTCGTGAGGTCTTTGAGGACTTGGGGCTCGATCTCAGCGTGATTGTGGGCGTAGCCAAGGGGGAGGGGCGAAAAGTTGGTTTGGAAACGCTGATTTTCCCCATCATTGACGGAGAACGTCGGGGCCCCCTGGTACTCGGCACGATGAGCCGCGCTTTGATGCTTGTTGCAGAAGTGCGAGACGAAGCGCACCGCTTTGCCATTACCGGTATGCGTGCCAAACGCTCGAAGACTCGTCAGACGAGCCGCCTGGAGGATATCGAGGGGATCGGTCCGAAGCGCCGTGCGAAGCTATTGAGTCACTTCGGCGGAATCCGACAACTTTCCAACGCCTCTGTGGAAGACATTGCTCGTGTTGACGGAATTTCGGATGAGATTGCGAGGAAGATTTATACGTTTTTTCATCAATCGACAGAGGATTGAGTTTTCAGTTTATTGGGTAACACGAATATTGTGGGAGTCGTTTTTTCATGTGAGAAATCTACGACAGTCCCATAGATTTCTAAATTTTTCTGAGACCGTACGTATGAGCCTATTCGAATCCCCAAGTAGGCTCATTTTCGTATAGTCCAGGGAATCCCAGACGCTCGGCAATATCATGTTGCCGTTTCGTCACTTCCAGCCAACGGCAGTTATTGACGCTATCGCCGACGAGGCGGATGCCGCTAAGGTAGTTTTTAATTTGATTGAAACTCATCTCATCAGCCAGCGGATCGACAATTTTCGGGGCTCCTTTCTTCATATGTTTTAAAGTACGAAGTTTCATGCGACGATAAAGCTCGTTCAGGATCGTCATACAACAGAAGCTCACGATAAAGCGTCCTTCAGTTGTCGCATCCGAATGAGCGCGCAGAGTTTCCATATCGACGTAAGTCTTGCCGGCTTTGAAGCTCTTCTTGATGCAATCACGAGTCTGATATTCCAACAGAGCATCAGCCGCAGAACATGAAAACGTCGTGATATTACAGAAGAATCCAAAATAGCGAACGGCAGCATCAATAGGATCATCGTCACGAACAAGCGTATCTACGCCCGGAATCGGCAAATGGCCATTGACTGTTTTGTAGTACTTTAGCAAGGGACTCTTCAGTAGATTGACGTCGCCTATATCCGCTTTTTTCCAGTCGTTTTCAAATTTCTCTAGCGTCCCATAGAAAGCTTCGTTTTGGGTATAAGTAATGACTTCGTTTCGATAAACGTGAACCCAGATTTTCCTTTTCTTTTGATCCGGGAAGGCGAATTCCATCGGAACGGTATGCCTCCAACACTTTTGTCCGGAGATCCTGTCAGCGTTCATCCAAAGGGTAGACACCGCCTCTTCGAGAGCGTGACGAATCCAACTGTAGCCGATCTTACCGGCGACAATAACGCGACTGCCGTGATCGATGAAGTTTGCCAAATTGTCGAGGCTGCAGTAGCCACGGTCGAGTACCGTAGCGAAAACGCGCTTCTTTTCAGCAATTTCATCGAAGCGGTAAAGCATATCCTGAACAGTTGTTACGTCTGTGATGTTCCCGGGAAGGACTCGAAACAACACGGGCATACGAGTTTTGTGGCCCACCAGAACAATTAAACCAATATGATTCTGGTAGCTTCCTTCCTTACCCTTCCCGAACTGCGCATAGGTAATTTCCTCTGCATCAGAGGCGATTTCGGTAGCGTCAAACGAAAGAACTTCATCCTCCGGCAGACGATTAACACGAGCGGCAAAGAAGTCTTTTCGCCAATTGGTCTCTTCGACCAGATATCTAAATAACGCCGTGGTTTCCGTCGCCGAAATCCGTTTGTGATACGGCAAAAGCTTATCTTCAGACCAAGAGTCATCAAGGTAAGCGGCGTTTGAGACAGTGTGCAGCCAGTGGAAAGCAATCGACAAAACGGCATTCGCACGATCGGTACCCCAGACAGCTGTCAAATCGTCGAGCAATTCGGTCTATTGCACAAGAGCGTAATAAATAGGCAACTCACCGGCCACCACCGTCTTCAGAGTATCTGGCTTGACGGCCTTGATCTCTTTTCCTTTTTTAACGGGAACCAAACGATGACGTCGGTTTCGAGTGAACTTCTCCTTATAGGTTTCGTTGTCATAGAAAATGTTGTCGACAACATACCCTATGTAACGACGCTTCTCCAGGCCTCGCCGCAATAATAGTCACGTTCAACAACGCGTAAATGACCGCGGTCATTGACCACTTTTGCCTTTGAGTTGTGATGCGGGAAACCTACAACCTGATCGACATCAATTTCGTTAACGCTTTTGACAGAAGACATGGTAAACCCCTAAGAAGTACGTATGGATATATTATCCATACACATACGTAGTTTGCAGGCAAAAAAAGAGCTGATTTTCAAGAACTTAGTCTTTGAAAATCAGCTAATACGTACGGTTCAGGAAAAATTTAGAATAGATTATGGTCTCAAGGTTGAAATACGCGGGAGTATTATTCTCAAGCAGACACGTGGTGTTTCGTTTTATTTGACAAAATCGCTTCCCGACGTATCGAGGAAGCGATTTTGGTTCTAGGGGGCATCCAGCATGGGGCGCGTTCCAACGGGGAAAGGTCTTGCGCGCAGGAAGTATAGTTGTTGGTTCTGTAGCTGGCAAAAGTTCGATACTGTCGGAATGTATCACCTGATTTACAAAGCCTTATGCCGATTGAATGTATCCTTGCAAAATTATAGCGCCGTAGCCTGAGTCTCGAGTAATTTTGGCAATCTTATCATAAGTACTATGCGTCTGGATTAAGAATGCCAATTTTCAGATCGTACTTTCTAATTTTGTAAGTTAACGTCGTGCGTTTAATTTTCAAGATTTCTGCAGCCGCAGTTGTATTCCCACGAGCTTGGTTCATTGCTTCAATGATTAGGGCTTTTTCAAAATGAGCGACCTTTTCCTCAAAGGAACCATCCTTTTGGTTAGATAAGAGTCCAGTCTGCATAGGCTTGTTCAGGTCTTGATGGGGGAAAGTCGCATTTAATGGCGTTTGCAGATGCTCTTCTAGTGTATCAATATCACCAACAATGTTGTCCAATAATCCGTCATGATTCTGTAGAACCATACTTCGGAGAATAACATTTTCAAGCATACGGATATTTCCGGGCCACGAAATATCACTAAGGACTTGCTGAGCATGTGATGAGATTCCACTAATGTTGTAGGGAACCTCTTCACGGTGTTTTTCGACGAAGTGTTTGGCAAGATAAGGAATATCCTCGGGGCGCTCACGAAGAGGAGGAAGCTCTAAGTTGGCTACATTAAGACGCCAATAAAGATCAGCACGGAGTCGCCCTTGACTTATTAATATCTCAGGTCGTTCATTCAATGCAACAATAACTCGCGCATCACTTTGACGGGTTTTCGAACTCCCAACACGGCAATAGGTTTTTGATTGCAAGAAACGGAGGAGTTTTATCTGCATAGCCATTGGCATAGAATTGAACTCATCTAGAAATAGTGTGCCACCGTCAGCCATTGCGAGAAATCCTTCACTATTTTCAGCTCCAGTAAAAGCACCTTTAACCGTACCGAATAGGCTACTTTCAATCAGAGTTTCGCTTAGAGCACCGCAGTTTAATACAACGAAAGGTTTATGGTTCCGTTTTGAAGTTTCGAAGATAAGATTTGCAAAAAGTTCCTTTCCAGTACCAGACTCTCCATAGATGATGACAGGGACATCAGTCATGGCAAATTGTTGGGCTTTTTCGATGATCTTGAACATGACAGCAGATCGAGTCACAATTTTTGACTCGGCTGACATCAAGACTTTACCGTTTAGACGTGACGCAAGGCGTTGATTCAGTTGATAGAGCTGATTGTTAAGTTTTGTGTCTTTTGAGAGGTTGTATCCGACTTCGATGGCACCAATAATTTTCCCGGCTCTTCCATAGAGGGGTAATGTTGTGTGTTGGTAATTAATAAGTGCACCATTGGCATTGAAATAATTGGTGTGTGATCTAATATAGGTTGTACCCTTTAATGCATTCAGCATTGTTGAATCTTCTTTTTTCATCGAAGGATAAAGATCAATTGGTGTTTTCCCAAGAGCAAACTCACGCTGGTAGCCGTCAAGGAGTGCACTTTCTGCGTTGTAGTAGACAAAATTCCCCTGAGTATCAACGATGGCAATGGCTTCATTAAGGGCGTCTAGAAAGGGAGAAATTTGTTTGATCAGTGTAGAGAGTTCATCATGGTGAGAGGAGGCTGGATGCATCAACATGGTAGTTCTAAATCAAAAAAGAAGAAGGGGACGAACAGTACTGATCAATGATCAATAGCTAACGCTACAAGTAATATTAGCTTCTGTGAGGAGCGATGCGATGTGATCTAGATCTTCACGCGATGTTTTCTCCAGCGTATGGATTGGGGTATCTCTGTCGATCGTATAGATTGTGACCATTTTGGGACGAATGATTTTCAATGTCTCAATCCAAGGATTTACGTAACAGTCCTTTGTATTGTCAACCTCAATGCCGTTAACGCTCCCTTTGAGAAACATAGTTTGGATGATACATTTCCCATTCAATGCGCTCAGCCTGTCAATTAGCAACGGAAGACAAACGTTGCATGTTGGTCGATCAACAAGACGGATGTATTCAAGATCAACAGTATCCAACTTTAAGAGTGCATTATCTACACAGAGAAGAGCTTGAAAAACTTTATCTTTATGTATATTTGTGGCGTTAGATAGTACACTAATTTTTGTGTCTGGAGCGTATTTGTTACGAAGTGATATTGTATCCTGCACAATGTCATAAAAGTCCGGATGCATAGTGGGTTCACCATTCCCGGAAAAGGTTAGTGTGTTTGGTAAAATGTTTCTTGAACGCATGTCGATAAGAGTGCTTTGTAGTTTACTGGCGACTTCTTCCCGACTAGGAAGTCTGGAATGCGACCGATGTTCGGTATTAACTCCACATTCACAGTAAACACAATCGAAACTACAGATTTTTCCATCAACTGGAAGCAAATTAATTCCAAGAGAAAGTCCAAGCCTGCGACTCTGGATCGGACCAAAAATTGGACTCTGGTACAAAGCAGTGCTCATTTCATTCACTCTCCGACAGTGTTTTTTTATCTGATGAAATTAGTGACTTCAGAAGGAAACCTTTTTTAGGGTAACAGATTTTTTATAAGGTCTGGCCTACGGTAGGCAAATTGACAGGAGTGAAAACCCTTATGCGTGAATGACAAATTGAACTGAATTTGTGAGGAAAACACAAAAAATTAGATATACATCACCAAGAGGGGCTTGGTTTAGTAATTATTTAAAGAAATGACAAAAAGTTGGCATGATGACAAATTTTGGTTTATTCAGGGAGATACACGGTAATAATAACTATTTGAAAAATTAAGAACTCTGGTTTTGGCACGGTATTTGCTACGGATAGGGTAGAGGCGTTTCGTTTTGGAATGCCGTTTGACCAACCATTTTTTGGGAGTCGTTATGACTGACCAGACCATTAAAACTTTCGAATCCTTGCGACAGGATTTGATCAATCGTGATCGCCGATTCACGGAAAAGGCCGGAAAGCTTTGTTTTGAAGGTGTTGAGCTTGAAAGCTTGGCAAAGAAGTACCCGACCCCGGTTTATATTTATTCGGAAAACGAAATCCTGAGAAACATCGGGGAAATCGCCGAAGCGTTCAAAAATCACCTGAACACCAAGATTTTCTATGCGTCCAAGGCTTGTTCTGTGATGGGTATCCTTCGAGTGATCAAGGAAGCAGGTATTGGCATTGAAACCAATTCCTACTACGAAGTGAAGAAGGCTTTGGAAATTGGCTTCCCAGGCGAAGACATTGTTTTTAATGGCGTGGTGAAGAAGGCCGAAGAACTCGAATACGCAATTGCGCATGATCTGTATTTGATCAACGTCGACAGCCTGTTCGAACTTGACATGATCGACGAAATTTCTCGTCGTCTCAAGAAAGTTGCAAATGTGAGTGTTCGAGTAGAACCTAACGTTCCCTCGGCTACTCATCCGGGGCTTGTGACTGCTTTCCATGCTAAATCCGGTATCGACCTCGAGCAGGCTGAAGGCGCAGTACGTCGAATTCTTGACATGCCCTATGTTCATGTTCGCGGTCTTCATATGCATGTTGGCGATCAGGTTCCGGAAAGTGAACCCTTCGGCAAAGCTACGGCTGTATTGGTTAACGAAAGCCGTCGTCTGGAAAAACTATTCGGTATCAAATTTGACATGATCAACGTAGGGGGCGGGATCCCTGTTCCTTACAAGTATGACGATGAAAACGGCGATCCGCTTCACGACAATATGTACGCGGGTATTGATAGCAAGAAATTTGCAGATGCGATCGTTAACGAAGTTCATAAGTGGCGTGAGGATGTGTGCATCTGCATTGAACCTGGCCGAAAGGTTCCTTCTTCAGCAGCTGTCATGCTGACTACCGTTGCCTGTGAAAAGACAAAGACCAACTATGACCTTGACGGTAATGTTGAATGTCACGTTGATTGGAAATTCTGCGACGCAGGCTATAACGTGATGGCCGATGCACAGCACTACGGTTGGTTCTTCTATATCTACAATGCTTCTCGCATTGCTGAGCCGCACGACCACTACATTAAGTTGGCTGGCCCGTTGTGCGACGGAGGGGACTATTACCATCAGGGGGTCAAGGGTGAAGAATATTTGTTGCCGGCAACCACTGCTGTCAATGATGTCTTGGTTTTCCTTGATGCTGGTGCTTATTCAATTGAAAGCCAGACGGTTTACAACAATCGTCCGCGTACAGCTGTTGTATTGATTGACAAGGATGGTAATGACAGACTCATCCGTCGTGAAGATACCTATGCGGACATCCTTTCCTATGACATTTACTGATCGTAGGCTCTGAGTTCGACAAAGCACGATGCTGCTTGCTCTTCGGCGGCATTCGTGCTTTCCGACCTCGCGCCGGGATCCTTCAGCTGAGGATTTCTGCGCGAGGAGTCGGAGAAC
>JAHHRG010000040.1 GCA_020025965.1 Sutterella sp. | reverse complement strand
CTCAGTTGGTAGAGCGCAACCTTGCCAAGGTTGAGGTCGCGAGTTCGAGACTCGTTTCCCGCTCCAGAATTCATCGAAAAAGGATGGGCAACATTGCCTGTCCTTTTTTTGTGTCTAGCAACCTGGGAGAGGGTGCCGTTTTCGAGCTTTCGGGCTCACTTATTTCTAGGCAATGAAAAAAACTGCCTTTGAATAAGCAAAAACGTCCTAGATTTGCTAAAATTCGCACCTTTCTATGTGACTTGAGGGTTGCCTCAAGCTCAACTGCCGCCACGGGCGGTGTGCCTGAAGCTTTATTGTGGGTGATTCACCCTCCTTAAGTCAGGATAGATATTTCCGGAAGCCCCGCACAGCTTGAGAAACGAGTGCAAGCGTGAGGGGTTATTAAGAACACTCGAATTTATTACGTGGGGTTTGCCATGGCTGTTCAGCAGAACAAGAAATCCACCAACAAGCGCGGTAATCACCGTGCTCACGACTTTTTGACCAACCCGCCCACCGCTATCGAAGCTACGACCGGTGAAGTGCATCGTCGTCACCACATCAGCCCGACCGGTTTCTACCGCGGCAAGAAGGTGATTTCGACGAAGGCTGACGAATAATATTCGTTCGCCGATCTCGGTCGACAAAGAAGCTTCCTTCCGTTTCATCTGAAGCGCCTGCAGTCCTGCAAGTCTTTGCGCGCAAGATGCAACGCGCGAACCCCACGGTGAGTGACTACTCTGTTGCTCTCGCGTGAAGGTTTAGGGATTGTTTCGAGCTCGTCGATCAAACGGAAGACGTTGGTCGAGATCGTCAAAGTCAGGAAAAAGGGAATCCGTCACAAGCGGGTTCCTTTTTTTTATCCATTTTTCGATTCAGACTGCCGTTTTTGTATCTTTCGAAAACAAATCTCACAAAGAGAGCCGTGTACGGCTTTTCGTTCGAATGCTGTATCGTTAAGATGAACGGCCAAATGTTATTGGAAAAAGGACTCTAACCATGTATTCACGCGTAATCGGTACCGGTTCGGCTTTGCCTGAACGTCTCATTACCAACGATGAATTTGCCCGTATCCTGGGCGAACAAGGCATCGAAACGAGCGACGAATGGATCAGAACTCGTACCGGCATCGAGGCTCGCCGTTTTTGCACGCCCGAGCTTGGTGAAACGACGACGAGTCTTGCGGTTGCAGCCGCCAAGAATGCGGTCGAAAGCGCAGGGATTGATCCCAAGACGATCGACTTGATTATCGTGGCGACGACCACGCCCGACATGGTCTTCCCTTCGGTGGCCTGCCATGTGCAGGTTGCTTTGGGAGCGCAGGGGTGCGCAGCCTTTGACGTGCAGGCTGTTTGTGCCGGCTTTATTTATGCCTTGAATGCCGCGGACGCGATGTTGCGCGCAGGGCCGTATCGCCGTGCAGTCGTGATTGGGGCGGAAACGATGTCTCGTGTTCTCGATATGTCGGATCGTTCTACTTGTGTACTCTTTGGTGACGGTGCCGGTGCCGTGGTGCTCGAATCGAGTCCTAATCCGGGTATTCTCGCCGCTCGCATGTACGCGGACGGCCGCTACGGTGAAGAGGTTCTTTCTGTGACGGCTCATATCAACCGCGGTCAGTTGGTCGGTAATCCCTATATTCATATGGACGGTCGTCAGGTATTTAAGCTGGCCGTCGAGGGCTTGACACAGAGCGCTCGCGAGGTCGCGGATCTTGCATGCGTTCGTACCGAAGACGTAGCACTCTTTGTGCCTCATCAGGCCAACCTTCGTATCATGTCAATGGTCGCCAAGAAGCTCGGTATCAGTGAAGAGAAGATGGTGAAGACCGTCTCCGAACACGGTAATACGTCAGCTGCCTCGGTGCCTTTGGCGCTCGATCGTGCCGTTCGCAGCGGGATGGTCAAAGAAGGCGAACTCGTTCTCCTTCAAGGTGTCGGAGCCGGCATGGCCTGGGGTTCCGCCCTTATTCGCTGGTAGTAGCGTTTATCGCCTCAATATGGGGTTGGGTATCCGCATTTCGGACGACTCCTCAGCTGATAAACTCTAGGTACTTTTTTTCGAATTGATCAATTCACAGATTATGCGTATAGCTTTTGTCTTTCCCGGTCAGGGCAGTCAGAGTGTCGGCATGCTGTCGGGTTTTGCCGACAATGCCGTCGTCAACGAAACCATGCAGAAGGCCGATGAGGCCTTGGGCTTTTCCTTGACGGAACTCATTGCCGAAGGGCCGGCCGAAACGCTCGGTCTGACGGTAAACACACAGCCAGCCATGCTGGCTTCGTCCGTCGCTTTTTACCGTGCTTGGCTCGCCGCCGGCGGTGCCAAGCCGGTCTTGATGGCCGGTCACTCTTTGGGAGAATATTCCGCTCTCTGTGCTTCGGGCGTTTTCACGCTTGAAGAAGCGGTGAAACTTGTGCGTTATCGTGCCGAAGTGATGCAGGGAGCCGTACCCGTCGGAGTCGGCGGCATGGCTGCCATCATCGGTCTCTCCGACGAAGATGTTGAAGCCGCTTGTGCTGAAGCCCGTACCACGGGGGCGGTTGAAGCCGTGAATTTCAACGCTCCGGGGCAGGTGGTCATTGCCGGTGAAAAGGCCGCTTTGGCGAAGGCCATCGAAGCCGCCAAGGCTCGCGGTTGCCGTCGTGCGATCGAACTGCCCGTTTCCGCTCCTTTCCATTCGAGCCTCTTGGCTCCGGCCGGTGAAAAGCTCGCCGTTCGTTTGGCCGAAATTGATCTGAAGCCGCAGGAAGTTCCCGTCATTGCCAATGTTGACGTCGAGGTCCATGAAACGGCCGATGCCGTTCGCGACGCGCTCGCGCGTCAGGCTTCTTCCGCCGTTCAGTGGGTTCGCACGATCGAACGCATGAAGAAGGAAGGCATTACGGATATCGTCGAATGCGGTCCCGGCAAGGTTTTGACCGGTCTTCTTCGCCGCATCGCTCCGGAAATCAAGGGCCATAACATCTATAACGAAGAAACGCTTCAGGCGGTTCTTGAAAAGACGAAATAATCAAAGGAAGTTTTACCGATGGATAAGACGATTTTTGCCGCCGACGCTCTCGAAGGTCGCGTTGCACTCATCACGGGTGCAAGCCGCGGGATCGGCGCTGCCATTCTTGAAGCTTTTGTGAAGGCCGGCGCTACCGTTGTCGGTACCGCCACTTCTGAAGAAGGTGCTGCTCGTATTTCCGCCCGCATTGAAGAAATGGGGGGCAAGGGCCGCGGTATCGCTTTGAATGTTTGTGACGGTGAAGCAAGTGCCGAAGCCGTTGCGAACGTCGTGACCGATTTCGGCCGTATTGACGTGCTCGTCAACAACGCCGGCATTACGCGAGACACGCTTGTCATGCGTATGAAGGACGACGCTTGGAGCGATGTTATCGAAACGGACTTGACGGCTGCTTTCCGTCTCTGCCGCGCCTGTGTGCGTCCGATGATGCGCCAGCGTTCGGGTCGAATCATCAATATTTCTTCCGTCGTCGGCGCTATGGGCAATGCCGGTCAGGTGAACTATTCCGCCGCTAAGGCGGGGTTGATGGGTATGACCAAGTCTCTCGCCCGTGAAATCGGCTCTCGCGGCATCACGGTCAATTGCGTCGCTCCCGGATTTATCGACACCGATATGACCTCGGGACTCCCGGAAGATCAT
This sequence comes from Sutterella sp., assembly GCA_020025965.1. Classification (GTDB taxonomy): domain Bacteria; phylum Pseudomonadota; class Gammaproteobacteria; order Burkholderiales; family Burkholderiaceae_F; genus Sutterella. Next base: position 14,499 of record JAHHRG010000040.1, on the reverse strand, counting down.
AAGGCTGCGCTCTTGGCTCAGATTCCGCTTAACCGCCTCGGAGCGGCTGACGACATTGCTCAGGCTTGCCTTTTCTTGGCCTCTGATGCAGGCGCTTACGTGACGGGTACGACCCTTCACGTCAACGGCGGCATGTTCACTGGTTAGTCCTTACAGTTGAGGGGCTCCGTAGCGGGCCCTTTTGACTACACAAATGCTGTCTTGTTGGTTACAATAACAGGCTAAGAAATTTCGGGTATTCATGTACCCATCACATTTCCCCGCATTGGGCGGGGCGAAACCCCATTTGCGGAGTAATAAAAAATGGAAGATATCGAACTGAAGGTCAAGAAGATCGTTGCTGAACAGCTTGGCATCAAGGAAGAAGACATCAAGAATGAATCTTCTTTCATCGAAGACCTCGGCGCTGACAGCCTTACCACGGTTGAAATGTCCCTCGCTCTCGAAGATGCTTTCGGCATCGAAATCCCTGACACGGAACAGGAAAACCTCCGTACCGTTCAGCAGGCCATCGACTACGTCAAGGGCGCTGTCAACAAGTAATGCCGTTGTCGGTTCTACTGACCGACAAACACGGATAAAGTCACCCGTCAATTCGCTTTGAGGGGTGCCGCTGTGGGACCTTTAGAGGTCCCACTGTTGTTTTTACGACCGGCCGAATCCCCTGATTCGGCTAGTCCCGACGGACCAATTCGTTAACCGAATGTGTCTCGGGGCCCAATTTTTTCATGATAAGGATTCACAACATGATGAACCGTCGCGTAGTCGTTACCGGTCTCGGTATGATCAGTCCGATCGGTAACGATCTCGAAACGAGCTGGAAGGCCGCTCTTGAAGGTAAGTGCGGTATCAGTACCGTCACCGCTTTCGACGCATCCGCTCTCGGTAGCCAGATTGCCGGTGAGGTGAAGGACTTTGATGCCGCCAAATATCTCGGTGTTAAGGAAATTCGTCGTTTCGACCGATTCATTCATTTCGGCGTTGCCGCGGGCATGATGGCTCTCGACGACTCCGGTCTTGAAATCACGGAAGAATTCGCACCGGAAATCGGTTGCGCCATCGGTTCCGGTATCGGCGGTCTCCCTGTCATCGCTGCCAACCACGAAGCTCTGATGAACCGCGGTCCCCGCCGTATCTCTCCTTTCATGATTCCTGGCTGTATCGTCAATATGGCTTCCGGTCAGCTCGCCATCATGCGTAATCTGAAGGGCCCCAACATTGCTCACGTGACGGCTTGCTCTACGGGCTTGCACGCCATCGGCGAAGCAATGCACATGATTCGCCGAGGCGACTGTACCGCTATGGTAGCCGGCGGTTGCGAGTCCACGATTCATCCGCTCTCTATGGGTGCTTTCGACGCCATGCATGCGCTTTCTCGTCGTAACGACGATCCTGCTACGGCCTCTCGTCCGTTCGACAAGGATCGCGACGGTTTCGTCATGGGTGAAGGTGCCGGTATCCTCGTTCTCGAAGAACTCGAACACGCCAAGGCTCGCGGCGCTCATATCTACGCTGAAATCGTGGGTTACGGTCTTTCCGGCGATGCCTATCACATCACGACTCCGTCGACCGACGGTCCTGTCCGCTGCATGCGCATGGCTCTGAAGAACGCCGGTTTGAAGCCGGAAGACATTCAGTACCTCAATGCTCACGGTACCTCCACCGCTGTCGGCGACGTCAACGAAGTGAAGGCTATTCGCGAAGTCTTCGGCGAACACACGAAGAACATGGTCGTCAACTCCACGAAGTCCATGACCGGTCACTTGCTGGGGGGCGCCGGCGGTGTCGAATCCGTCTTCACGATCAAGGCAATCGAAGATCAGATTTCGCCTCCGACCATCAACGTCCAGAATCAGGATCCGGAATGCGACATCGACTGCTGCGCCAATAAGGCTCGCCCGATGAAGATCGAATACGGTATGAAGAATTCGTTCGGCTTCGGCGGCACGAATTCCACGGTGATCTACCGTCGCTGGACCGAATAAGCTTTCGCTTAACGGCAAAAAACACGAACATCCGATCCGTTTGGGTCGGATGTTTGCATTTGAGCGCCTTAATTCGGGATATCCCGAAAGAAGACGGCAACTCAATGCTAAAATAACCTGTTCAAAAGCCGTCGCGTTCTACGCGTCATTTCTCCATTCACAGATACACATCAATGCAGAATATTCGCAATTTTTCCATCATTGCCCATATCGACCACGGTAAGTCCACGCTGGCCGACCGCCTGATTCAACGTTGCGGCGGTCTCTCCAATCGTGAGATGAGTGCGCAGGTTCTCGACAATATGGACCTGGAACGCGAACGCGGCATTACCATCAAGGCGCAGACCGCCTCGCTGCAGTATCCCGCGAAGGACGGCAAGGTTTATACGCTCAATTTGATCGATACTCCGGGGCACGTTGACTTCTCTTACGAAGTGAGCCGTTCTCTTTCCGCCTGCGAAGGTGCTTTGCTCGTGGTTGACGCGACGCAGGGCGTGGAAGCACAGACGGTGGCTAACTGCTACACCGCGATTGATCTCGGGGTAAACGTCATCCCCGTTCTCAACAAGATGGACTTGGGGAGCGCCAATCCCGACGAAGCCTCTGAGGAAATTGAAGACGTCATCGGTATTGACGCGACGGATGCCATTCCCTGTTCCGCCAAGACGGGAATGGGGATTGACGACATTCTGGAGCGCGTCGTTCGAGACGTTCCGCCTCCGAAGGGTGATCCGGACGGCAAGCTTCAGGCTCTCGTGATCGACTCGTGGTTTGACAACTACGTCGGTGTCGTGATGCTCGTTCGCGTGGTGAACGGTACCATTCGCCAGAAGGACAAGATTCGCCTGATGGCTTCCGGTGCTTCTTACCTCGTCGAACAGCTCGGTATCTTCACGCCGAAGAGCCAGCCGATGAAGGAATTGACGACGGGTATGGTGGGCTTCGTAATTGCCGGTATCAAGGAATTGAAGAACGCTCGTGTGGGCGACACTCTGACCCTTGACCGCAATCCGGCCGACGAACCGATTCACGGCTTTAAGGAAGTGAAACCGCAGGTCTTTGCTGGTCTCTATCCGGTCGAATCGAATCAGTACGATGCTCTGCGCGATGCGTTGACGAAGCTTCAGTTGAACGATGCGGCTCTTCAGTTCGAACCCGAAGTTTCTCAGGCCTTGGGTTTCGGTTTCCGTGCCGGCTTCTTGGGTCTTCTTCACATGGATATCGTGCAGGAACGACTCGAGCGCGAATACAACATGGAACTCATCACGACGGCGCCGTCCGTGGTGTATGAAGTCGAAATGACGAACGGCGAAACCTGCATGGTGGAAAATCCTTCCAAGCTCCCGCCCGTTGACAAGATCCAGGAAATCCGTGAGCCGATCGACACGGTGACGATTTTCGTGCCCGACGAATACGTGGGCGTCGTGATGAAGCTTTGTCAGGAAAAGCGCGGTATCCAGACGAATTTGGCTTACCACGGCCGTCAGGTCCATTTGACCTACGAACTCCCGTTGGCCGAAATCGTGCTCGACTTCTTCGACCGCATGAAGTCCTTGACGCGCGGTTACGCTTCGATGGACTACGAATTCCTCGAATACCGTGCCTCCGACGTGGTGAAGGTTGACATGCTCATTAACGGCGACCGAGTGGACGCCTTGAGCAGTATCCTTCACCGATCGAATGCCATCTCCCGCGGCCGTGAAATCGCCTCGCGACTTCGCTCCCTGATTCCGCGACAGATGTACGAAGTCTCGATTCAGGCCGCCATCGGCGCGAACATCATCGCTCGAGAAAACGTGAAGGCCTTGCGCAAGAACGTGTTGGCGAAGTGTTACGGCGGTGACATCACGCGTAAGCGCAAGTTGTTGGAAAAGCAGAAGGCCGGTAAGAAGCGTATGAAGCAAGTGGGCTCGGTGGAAATTCCGCAGGAAGCTTTCCTTGCTATCCTTCAGCAGGACGAATAAGAACTCACTATGGGAAGCGGAGCGCATTGGAGCACTCCGCTTTCAGTGCATCAGACGACAAATCTTTACGGTGAAAGAAAGCCATGAACTTTCCTTTGATTCTTTTCCTTCTTACGGTCGTAACGGGTGTTTTCTTCATCCTCGAACGCAAGCGCTTTTTGCCCGAACGCCGTCAGCGTGCCGAAGAAGCGGCCGCTCGCTTTGAAGCGGACAACCGCGAAGCAATCGACCGCGGCGAAAAGGCCGTGATCGATGCCTGCAACGATCTCAAGGCAAAGATTCTCCGTCAGCCCTGGTGGCTCGAGTACACGGCCGGACTTTTCCCGGTGATTCTTCTCGTTTTCGTGCTTCGCAGCTTCCTCTTCGAACCCTTCCGTATTCCGTCGGGTTCGATGTTGCCGACTCTGCACGTTGGCGACTTCATTCTTGTCAACAAGTACGAATACGGCATTCGTCTCCCGGTTCTGAACTGGAAGGTGATTGATTTGGGCAGCCCCGAACGCGGTGACGTGGTGGTATTCAAGTACCCGCGCGACCCGTCCGTTGACTACATCAAGCGTATCGTCGCCGTTCCGGGCGATACGGTGGAATATAAAAACAAGGTGTTGTACATCAACGGCACCGAACAACCCCAGACGGGTCACGCCGACTTTATCGACGACCACAGCATGGTGACTCTCGATCAGCGTGAAGAAACCTTGGGCGGCAAGGATCATATGATCGCCGTCGACCATCGACGTCCTTCTTGGGTTCCCCTGCAGGCTATCTCCAAGATGGAAGATTCCTGCCGTTACAACAGCACCGGTTTCGTCTGCCGCATTCCCGAAGGCCATTACTTCGCTATGGGCGACAACCGAGACAATTCCGAAGACAGCCGTTACTGGGGCTTTGTTCCCGACGAAAACCTCGTCGGTCGAGCTACCCTCATTTGGGCTAACTTCGGCGACATGAGCCGTATCGGCTCCTTCCGATAATCGGAGAGACAGTTAAAGTGGAAAATCTCAGTCTGCTTGAAGAACGTATCGGTTATACGTTCAAAAATCGCAAGCTTCTCGAACGCGCCGTGACGCATCGCAGTTTCGCGGCAGAACACAACGAACGCCTGGAATTTTTGGGCGACTCGGTTCTGAACTGTGTAATCGGCAATGCTCTCTTTCTTCGCGACAAGCACTTCACGGAAGGGGAACTCTCCCGTGTGCGTGCCAATCTCGTTTGCGAAAAGACCTTGGCCGTGATCGGCAAGGAAATCGACGTCTCGAGCTTCCTTCATTTGGGTGAGGGCGAAATGAAAACGGGCGGTGCTCACCGTCCCTCGATCATGGCCGACGCTATGGAAGCCCTGTTCGGTGCCGTCTTTAACGAAAGCGGCTTCGAAGAAGCACAGCGTGTGATTCTTGGCCTCTTTGAGCCGATTCTCACGTCGCTTACCCCCGAACAGTTGAGTAAGGATGCGAAGACTCTTCTGCAGGAATGCTTGCAGGGGAATCATTTCCCGCTCCCTAAATACCAGCTCGTGCAGGTCACGGGTGCTCAGCACTGTCAGCGTTTTGAGACGGAATGCCGTATCGATGCGCTCGAGATCGTGACCAAGGGCGAAGCCACGAGTCGCCGTGCTGCCGAACAGGAAGCAGCGGCTGCTGCGCTCGTTCTCGTGAAAGAACGTCCCGAAATCCGCAATAAGTAGGAGTCCATACAGATGGCTGAAGAAAAGATCGAAACGACGCTCGATGAATCGGGCGACGCCTGCGTTGACGTGGGCGAAAAGGACGACCGTCTCGAAGCAATGCTCGCTCAGATGAATGCCTTGGCTCCGAAGGTGCCGGAAGGTTTCCGTTGCGGTTACGTGGCCGTGATCGGCCGTCCGAACGTCGGTAAGTCCACCCTGATCAACCATTTGATCGGTGAAAAGGTGTCGATTACGTCCAAAAAGCCCCAGACGACGCGCGATCGCGTCCTCGGCGTAGTGACGCAGGAAGACGCCCAGTTTGTCTTTATGGACACTCCGGGTTTCCAGACTAAGGTCGGCAATCAGTTGATCCGACGCATGAACCGTACCGTTCGTTCGACCTTGGGTGAAGTCGATGCCGTCGTCTTCTGTATCGAGTCGCTCGGCTGGCGTCCTGCTGACCTTGAGGTTCTTCGTCTCCTTCCGAAGGATGCGAAGAACGTTATTCTCGCGATCAATAAGACGGACCTCAACAAGTGCCGAGACAATCTCTTGCCCTTGATGGCCGAATCGATGCAGAAGTTCCCGTTTGCCGCGATCGTACCGTGTTCGGCGGAAAAGAACCGTCAGTTGGACGATCTGCTGAGCGAAATCAAGAAGCTCCTGCCTGAAAGCGTACCGTTCTTCGATCCGGATATGTACACGGACCGTTCGCCCCGATTCCTTGTTGCTGAAACGATTCGCGAAAAGGCTTTCCGTCTTCTCGGTGACGAACTTCCCTACGGTATCGCCGTTACGATCGATCGCTGGGTTGAAGACGAAGAGTCGGCCGACATTGTTGCGACACTCATTGTCGAACGCGAAAGCCACAAACCCATCGTTATCGGTGAGGGCGGTGCGAAGCTTCGCGAAATCGGTCGCCTGGCACGAGTTGACGTCGGTGAAATGCTCGGCAAGCGCACTCACCTCGAAGTTTGGGTTCGTGTCCGTAAGGGCTGGTCTGACGACGTCAAGGCTATGAAGACCTTGGGTTATGACTAATAGGGAAAGAAGCGCCGCGGCTCCCTTATCGCCTGCTCGTCGCGAGCGGTATGTGCGCCCCGGCACTTCGAGTATCGAACGCTCGTCATCGCTTTCTAGCGTTCTTGCCCGGAGACGTGCTGCCGATGTGGCCGTGCGCGGGCTTCTCGATGAAACTGACGACACCCCGGAAGCGATGCCGCATCGAGTGACGGGTGAAATCGGTTTTATTCTGCATGCTTGGGACTGGAGCGAAACCAGTCTGTTGCTCGACGTCTTGACACCGCATTACGGTCGTGTTTTCGTCGTTGCCAAAGGGGCGCGCCGTCACTATTCGCAGTTTCGCGGTTTGCTGACGGCCTTCTGCCCTCTCAAATTCACCTGGTCCGGAAAGAAAGAAGCGAAAGTCCTCTCCCGCGTCGAATGGCAGGGCTCGATGATGCCGTTGTCGAGTGATGCGATGCTTTCGGCCTTTTACGTCAACGAACTTGTTTTGAAGTTGACCGAACGGGAAGACCGTCATCCCGGCCTCTTTACGCTGTACGTCGAAACCCTCCATCAATTGGCATTGGGTGAAGCCGATCGCGTACAACCTGCATTGAGAAAATTCGAGCGCGGCATTTTGGATGCTGCCGGTTGGTCTCCCGCTTTGACGGGCAACGAGACGGCCGACTTTTTCGTTGTCCGAGAAGGCACGATCACGGGGCTTAATCCCCAAGAGGCGCCATCGGACGGTGAAACGCTTTACGCTCGGGCGGTGGTCGATTCCGTCGTCAACAATGAAATGCGAGCTCCGTATTTACGAGAAGCGAGAGAAATACTCCGTGCGCTTCTCGATTACCATTTGGAAGGTCGGGAAATTCATACCCGGCGCATTTTGAACGAATTGCGAGACCTCAGAAAAATGCCTGAGGTTCAAAAATCCGCTGTTGTGGGGTAACCATGATTCGCACAAAACTTTCCGTCAATCTCAATAAGATTGCGCTTTTACGAAACTCTCGTGAAGGTAACTGGCCCGATCCTGTTTTCTTCGGCGAAATCGCCCTAAAGGCGGGGGCTGCCGGTTTGACCGTGCATCCGCGTCCCGACGAACGACATATCCGTGCGACTGACGTGCCTCTGATTTCTGCGCTTGTTCGTCGTCACGCCGGAGCGGAATACAACATCGAAGGGAATCCTTTCCATAACCTCATGGGGCATCTCGAGGCCGTACGTCCCGATCAGGCTACTTTTGTACCGGACAATCGGAATCAGCTGACTTCCGACCACGGTTTTGACTTGTCGGACGAGAAGGTTTGCGAAAGCCTCGTTCCTTTGATTCGTAAAGCCAAGTCCTGGGGTTGTCGCGTGAGTCTGTTTATGGATCCGATGCCCGAACAGATGGCGCGCGCCAAGGAGTTGGGCGCCGATCGCATCGAACTCTACACGGAAGGCTGGGCCGAAGCCTACGGTACGGATCGTGAAGAAGCCGTCTTGGCTCAGTATGCCGCCGCTGCCCGTGCCGCTCGCGACGCGGGACTCGGGGTCAATGCCGGTCACGATTTGTCACTCGATAACTTGGAAAAATTTCTTACTGTCTGTCGTGAAATCGACGAAGTGTCGATCGGTCACGCTTTGGTCGCCGAAGCTCTTCAAATGGGCATGGGCGAAACTGTCCGTCGTTACGAAGCGATCCTCGATCGCGTAGCCAATAAGGATTGATGATATGGGTTGGAAAGATCTGGTTATGACTCACGGCAATCTTCCCGGTCCCGTTTGTGTGGATATCGAAGGACTCGTGCTTCGCGAAAAAGAACGCGAACGTCTTCGTCATCCGCTCACGGGTATGGTCATCCTCTTTACGCGAAACTATGCAGACCGCAAACAGTTGAAGGCGTTGTGCGACGACATTCATCGTACGCGTCCCGGCATTCTGATCAGTGTTGACCATGAGGGCGGTCGTGTGCAGCGCTTTCGTCAGGGCTTTACCGAGGTGCCGGCGATGGCTGACATTGCCGCGGGGAAGGATCCGGTGGCTCGCCTTGAAGCGGCCGGCATGATTCTTGCGTCCGAACTTCGCGAATGCGGTGTGGACTTTACGTTTGCGCCGGTGCTCGACATCGATTGGGGCCGCTCCGGCGTGATCGGCAACCGTAGTCTCGGTAAGAGCAGTGCGGAAGTCGTCAAAAACGCCAACGCATTGATCCGTGGCCTTCGTAAGGGCGGGATGGCGAGCTGCGGGAAACACTTCCCTGGACACGGCTGGGCCGAAGCCGACAGTCATGTGGCACTCCCGACCGACGACCGACATTTGGAAGAGCTCCGTGAAGACATGGAACCCTATTCGAAGTTGGAAAATCTCACCTCTCTGATGACGGCGCACGTCTCCTACAATGCCTTCGGCGGTGAAGTCGCCACGTTCTCGAAGCGCTTGCTTCAGGATGTCCTTCGATTCCACCTGGGATTTGACGGTCTTGTTTTTTCCGATGACCTCACCATGAAGGGAGCGTCCGGTGCCGACATTACGACACAGGCCGAAAAGGCTTTGGCTGCGGGGTGCGATATGGTGCTCGTTTGCAACCGTCCGGATTTAGCCGACGAACTCCTGTCGAAGCTGAAGTGGACGCGTACGCCCGAATTCGATCGTCGCTTTGCCGCGCTTCGTCCTGCTCGCGTTCGCATGGCCTGTAAGGACAATCTTGAGTATCTGACGGCTAAGGTTCGTCTGGATTGCTAGACTTTGAAGAAATTAGATTCGGCTTTACTCATTGTGTTGACCGAACCGCGTTTCATTTTGAATAAAAAGGTGTCGTTTTGATTATCGAATCCCTTTTGGATACGGACCTCTATAAGTTCACGATGCAGCAGTGCGTCTTGCATCAGTTCCCGCAGGCCGATGTTCAGTACCGTTTCAAATGCCGCACGCCTGGGATCAATCTGCGTCCGTTCCTTGACGAAATCAACGCCGAAATCGATGCGCTTTGCGAGCTTTCGCTTTCCGATGACGAACTCGACTATCTCGGCAGTCTGCGCTTCATCAAGCACGACTATGTCGACTTTATGAGCCTCTTTCATCTGAAGCGCAAATACATTCAAGTCACTGCCTCGGACGAATACCCTTGCGGTATCGACATTACGATCAAGGGGCCGTGGCTTCATACGATTCTCTTCGAAATCCCGGTTCTGGCGATTGTCAACGAAGTCTATTTCCGCCGAACTTATCCGGACCTTGACGAAACGGAAGGCCGTCGCCGTTTGGACGAAAAGATTAATCTGCTTTTGAACGAACCCGACAACGGGGCTCTGCACATTTCCGACTTCGGAACGCGTCGTCGCTTTTCACGGAAGTGGCAGAAGGTTGTGCTCGAAACCATGAAGGAACGCCTGGGCGGTATCTTCACGGGAACGTCGAACGTCATGTATGCGAAGGATCTGGGGCTGACGCCCCACGGCACCATGGCACACGAATATCTGCAGGCCTGTCAGGCCTTGGGGCCGCGTCTTCGCGACAGTCAGGTGTACGGCTTTGAAATGTGGGCGAAGGAATATCGAGGCGACCTCGGCATTGCTTTGTCGGACGTCTACGGGATGGAACCTTTCTTGCGCGACTTCGACATGTTCTTCTGCAAGCTCTTTGACGGTGCTCGTCACGACTCTGGAGATCCCTTCATCTGGGGCGAGCGCATGATCGAACACTGGAAGGCCAATCGCTGTGATCCGCGCTCGAAGACCTTGGTCTTCAGTGACGCACTGACGATTCCGCGTGTGCTGGAACTCTATCGCCGCTTCCATGGTCGCGTGAACGTGGCCTTCGGTGTCGGCACGAATCTGATGAACGACCGCGGGCCGCAGTCTCTGAACGTCGTCATCAAGATGGTTCGCGCCAACGGTCAGCCCGTGGCAAAGATCTCCGATGCGCCGGAAAAGGGCATGTGTGAAGACGAAAGCTATCTGCGGTATCTGCGTCAGGTTTTCGGTCTGCCGGTCGTCTCCAAATAATCGGATACCATCCACAAAAGAAACGCGGCTTCGGTCGCGTTTCTTTGTTTCAACGCTTCAAATGCTTCATTCATGACTCAGAGCGAGCTTTTTCCGTCTTTTTCTATCGACCCCGTAGTGACGCCGGCCGATAAGATCCTTTCGCCCTTTTCAGCCGTACCCGATGAAAATCTTCTTGCTGTGCGAGATCGGGCTTATGCTAAGGGATTGATTCCCGCGGACTTTCGCGGACGCATCGGTGTGCTTTTAACGGAAGGGGCCGATGGACTCACGGTCCGTCTCGCTTTCGAGCCTTTAAGTGAGGGGGAAGGGGCGGCTTGGGATGACCTTAAAGATTCGGCGGTCTGGCCGCGATTGGATGAAGCGGATTGTCAGGGATTTGAGTTTGCGAACGCTCGCGGGGAAGTGAAAACCCTCAATGCGATGCTTGCCGAACTCTTTGCGCCTTTCCCGGATCGTGATGACGATCACGGCGGACGTGAGCAACGTGAACGCCGTGCAAAGTGGCGCGGAATGATGGTCGCGGCGGCGAAGTCGCCGTCGGTGCGATTGCTCGCGGCTCATACGAAAGGTGAACTGAGCGACTGTCGACCGGTTGCCGTCGCGGAATGGTGGGCGGGCAAATCTCCGGTATGGCAGATTCGTCATGACAAGGCTTTTATTGCGCCGCGTTCAGGAGCCCGCTATCTCTTTGACTGGCTCCTTGACGGAATTCCGCATTGCGAACAGGACGTCATCTGTCGAGAGACGACTCCGGAACTTCCGGTTCTCTATGAAGACGACGCAATGGTGATTGTCAATAAACCGGCTAGGCTTGCATCGGTTGTGGGCGGTCGCGAGACCGTGAGCGCCGAGAGCATCCTGAACGAGCATTACGGCAAGGTGCACGTTGTACATCGCTTGGATATGGGAACGTCGGGCGTTTTGGTATTTGCCAAGAAGCAGGAAGTGTTAAAGGCGCTTAATGCGGCTTTCCGTGCTCGAGATGTCGTGAAGCATTACGTGGCCCGATTGGAAGGCGAATTACCGAAAGACAACATTCCCGCCTCGGGCGAAATTCGTTTGCCCCTGATGCTTGACTGGTTCGAGCGCCCGAAACAGTGCGTCTTCCCGCAGGAGGAGGGCGGTCGTGAGGCTTTGACGAAAGTCTCTTGGCGCGAAAACGTTGACACGAAGCGAGGGGTGAAAACCTTGGTGAATCTTTATCCGGTCACGGGGCGTACGCATCAGCTTCGACTTCACTGTGCGCATCCTGCGGGTCTCGGCCTGCCGATCGACGGCGATCCTTTTTACGGGAGTGCAGGGCTTTTGAACGAGTCCGACGACTGTCGTTTGTGTCTGCATGCGGCGGGCGTTGCGTTTCGTCATCCTGTTACAAATGAACTCGTCGAAGTGTATGCGGAACCCGAGTTTCCCGACTTCTGATTTTGGTTTCTTGACGACACAAACGCGACAGTACGAACGGATGCTATAAGTCGATTCTTTCTGGCGCGATTATCTACTAACTGAGGCAAAATGGCCTTTTCGAGGTGCATTTTTCGGAAAAATCGCCTTTTTTATGTAAAGAACTCAAGAAAAGACCTGCAGAGATCAAGAAATAAGTGTATTTTTACGCTTGATGATTATTTGTATCAATTGATCGCATAGGTTGCCCGTTGAATTTTCAACGGTCCGTTTTGTAGCTTATGCCGTCAGTCCTATCAATCCGGCAATCCCTCCGGTCACAGGAGCGGGTTGTCCCACGGGAGTCCTTAATCGTGACTTTGACTACGACGATTCGAAACATCGGCCTGCTCGCAGCAGGTCTGATGCCCGCCGCGGCCTTTGCCTCCGAAGGGATCAACGGTGCCGCGCTCGGCTTGGCTTGGGCCATTCCTTTCGCCGGTATTTTGCTTTCCATCGCGCTCTGCCCGCTCTTCCTGCCGCATTTCTGGCATCACCATTTCGGTAAAGTGGCCGTCTTCTGGGCCGCTTGTGCCGCCTTCCCCATGGCTTTCCTCCTGGGCGGCGACGTTGCCGTCGGCGCTATCAGCCACGTGCTCTTGGCCGATTACGTGCCCTTCATCATCTTTGTGGGTTCGCTCTTCATTGTGGCGGGCGGCATTCACGTTCGCGGCAGCTTCGTCGGTCGTCCGATCGTCAACACGATCTTCCTTGCTATCGGTGCCATTCTCGCTAACTTCATGGGTACGACCGGCGCGGCCATGCTCCTTATTCGTCCCCTTATCGAAGCCAACGCCAACCGTACGCGCAAGGTTCACACCTTCATCTTCTTTATCTTTTTGGTTGCCAACGTGGGCGGCTCGCTGACCCCCCTGGGCGATCCTCCTCTCTTCCTCGGCTTCCTGAAGGGCGTTGACTTCTTCTGGACGGCTCAGCACTTGATCCTCCCCTGGCTCATGACGACGGGTATCCTTCTCGCGATCTACTTCGTGATCGATTCCCTGATGTTTGCGAAGGATGTGAAGGACGGCTTCAAGGCTCCGGCTGAAAAGCATGCTTTCGGTATCGACGGCGGCGTCAACATCATCCTTCTCGCCGTCATTATCGGTGCCGTTTTGATCGCCGGCTTCTGGAAGTCCGGTATCGAAGCCACGCTCATGGGCGTTCATTTCCCCTTGGAAGGTATCGTTCGTGACGTACTCTTTATCTGCTCTGCCGGTCTTTCTCTCTGGTTCACGACCGCTGAAACTCGCGCTGCCAACCACTTCAGTTGGGATCCGATTCTCGAAGTCGGCAAGCTCTTCTTCGGCATCTTCATCTGCATCGTGCCGGTGCTCGCTATGCTCCGTGCCGGTCTCGACGGCGCTTTCGCTCCGATCGTCTCCTTGGTGACCTTTGCCGACGGCACGTTCAACAACACGGTCTTCTTCTGGTTGACAGGTATGCTCTCGGGCTTCCTCGACAATGCTCCGACCTACCTTGCCTTCTTCAACCTTGCCGGCGGTGATCCCGTCCAGCTGATGGGCGAAGGCTGCAAGACCTTGATGGCCATCTCGATGGGTTCCGTCTTCATGGGTGCCTTGACCTATATCGGTAACGCCCCCAACTTCATGACGGTCGCCATCTGTAGTGAACGCGGCATCAAGATGCCGTCCTTCTTCGGCTATATGCTTTGGTCTGTTCTGATCCTCGTCCCGACCTTCATGATCATGGACCTGATCTTCCTCGCCTAATCAGCGACACGGATCTGTAAGATCTCCACGCCCGATTTCCGATCAAACGGAGTCGGGCGTTTTTTTTGTCTTCGGTTATGGCGTGAGGCGGCCTTAGGCGCGTTCAGGAAGGCCGATGGTTCTCGATAGGGCGGTAAGCGGACAAAGGCCTGAACGTCGTTCTGAGCGGCGCTGAGAGGGGGAAGAGTACGAAAGACGTCACCAAATGCCTCCAAACGCAATGACGTGCTTTAGAAGAGCCTTACGGGCGGATGTTCGGAGAAGTGACAACGGTCGAGGCGTTCGCTAATGTCGTCGACGGATTAAAGATAGGGAGCAAGGCTTGGAAAAATAAACCGGCGAATTACCTGTGAAACGGAAACAGCGTGGATGTCGGTGGCGCAAGGGAAAGTGAGTGCTAGGGGATATCAGAGAGCGGACGGTGCCGTGCAGCCTGCTAAAGGCGAGACCGGGAGAAGAGGGCGAAGACAGAGTCCGGCGTGAATAGCTAACCGGATCATTGCGAACTTGATGACGAGTAAAAACAAGAAGGGCCGTCATCTTTCGATGACAGCCCTTTTGAGATTAACCTGGCAGGGGTAGTAGGATTCGAACCTACGCGTGTCGGATTCAGAATCCGATGCCTTAACCGGACTTGGCTATACCCCAGTCAATCTGGTGCGGTCGGAGAGACTCGAACTCTCATGGCTCTCACCACAGCGACCTCAACG
>JAHHRG010000004.1 GCA_020025965.1 Sutterella sp. | reverse complement strand
GGTGGGTGGTGTGAGAGGACGGCGTGGAAAATAATTCCACGCCTCCTACTCGATTGCCCGAATGCTCGAAGGCCAGGTTGAGCTTTCAGCGGTTACTTATCTTTCTTCGCAAAAACGAAAGCCTCACGCCCCGCCAAGCGTCCGAACACAACGGCATCGGTCAATGCATTTCCGGAGAGATGCTTGACGCCGTGAACGCCTCCCGTGACTTCACCGGCAGCAAAGAGGCCGGGGATAGGTTTCCCTTTGGTGTTCAGTACTCGGGCATGTTCGTCAATCTTCAAGCCGCCCGGTGTGTAGTGACGGGCCGGTACGACTTCAATGACATAATAGGGCGCACGCGTGAGCGGCCAAGGGAAAGAACGGCGGCCGAAACGATCTTCGCCGACGGTTTTCGCCTGTTGCCAATCGATTAACGTTTTCTTGAGACGTTCAAGCGGCATCCCGGTCTTCTCGGAGAGTTCATCAAGAGAGTAGGCCCTGACGATTTCGTTCTGATGAGCGAAGTTACGATTAACGTTGAGTGTCTTCACGACCGTTTCGTCACAAAAGAGAAACGCGCGATGATCCTTCTGGCGTCGCATGGCGGTTGCCACCGTCAGATCGTCGCCCAATTCGTTCGTAAAGCGTTCTCCTCGGGTGTTGAGAAGGATCGCGCCGTTGCGACGCAGGGCTTCGGGAACGATAAATTTCGATTGCTTCGAAATGGTCGGTTCGATTTCGATCGCGTTGATATCTCGGGTCGCGGCACCGATTCGGCGGGCGAGCCTGATGCCGTCACCCGTTGCGCCGGATTGATTGGTGGACGCGAGACGGGACAAATTCGGCGCCGTTTCTTTCACAAGTCGAACGGACGACGAGAAACCGCCTGCGGCATTGACGATAGCTCTGGCTTTGACGAGATGCGTCCCGGCCGTGTCTTTAATTTTCAGGGTTGTAGTCCGCCCGGATTTGTCTCTTATGATCTGAACGACTTCGGTATTTGTGCGAATGTCGATTCGACGAGCATGGGCCTCGCGATAGAGCGTTCGAATGAGTTCGGGGCCGATCAGCCCCGCAAAACGGCCGCTTTCCGGTTGATGTTGTCGGCCTTTAGTGGCATCCGAAGTGAGTGTGACGTGACGCAAATCGGCTCCCAACGCCATGAGCCATTCCAAAGTCTGGCACGAGTCTTCGTTTAATTTCCGAGCGAGGATCGGATCGTTCTTCCATTTCCCCGCTTTCATCGTGTCGGTATAGGCAATCTCAACGGTATCAAGTCCGGACTCTGTGCCGCCTTTCGCACGATATTGCGAGGTAACGAAAGGAGAGGCCGGAAAGTTGATTCCGCCTGCTGCCAAAATCGAGTTGCCGCCGACAGTAGGCATCTTTTCAAAGACAAGGACCTTGGCTCCGAGGAGTTTGGCTTCAAGTGCCGCCGATAAGCCCGCCGCACCCGCACCGATCACCACAACGTCGGCCGAAAGTTCGGAGGCCGCAAGAGGAGAAATGGCTGCGATGAAGGGCAAAACGACAATAATGAAACGAGGAGCAAGGCGCATGGAGAGATATTCGAAGATAAACGACTAGGTCGAGAAAATATAGTCGAAAACGGTGGCGGGAGTGGGCAAACGAACGTTTTGTTGCCGAACAGATAAGAAGGAAACCGGTCGAAAAAAAAGCGGAATGTCCCGTGTAAGACATTCCGCTTTGTCGAGAGCGAGACCTTTAAATGTCTCGTCTGTCAGTTGTCAGAAAGACTTAGTTGACCTGTTTGGCGTAGATGTAAGCCTGCTGACCAGCGATACGTCCAAAGGTTACGATGTCGGCCTGAGCATTGCCGCCCAAGCGGTTGCCACCATGCACACCGCCCGTGACTTCACCCGCAGCGAAGAAGCCCGGGATGATCTGGCCGTGGGTGTTGTAAACCTGAGCCTTTGGGTTGATATGGATACCGCCCATCGTGTGGTGAACGGCCGGGGTGACCGCGATAGCGTAGAAGGGGCCTTGGTCGAGGTCGCGCGGCATATTGGCGCGACCGAAAGCATCCTTATTGGCAGCCTTGCCGGCCTTATAGGCATCGAGAGTAGCTTGGAGAACCGTACCGTCAACCCCCATGGCCTTGGCAATTTCGTCAATAGTGTTGCCATGGAGGCAGAAGGACTTCGTGATGTACTTATCTGTAGCCTTTAGGGACTTCTGCATGTCGGAATCGAAGAAGAGGTAAGCTACACTGTCCTTCTGTTTAAGGATAGCGGCAGAGACCGCATCGCGCGTATTCAACTCGTTAAAGAAACGCTTGCCTTCCTTATTGATTAAAACGGCACCGTTACCGCGAACAGCTTCGGTAATCATCGTACCAACTTGAGGCACAACAGTCGGATGAGTCTGAATCTGATCCATCTGAATCAAGTCGGCACCGATCTTTTCTGCGAGCTTGATGCCATCACCCGTGACGCCTGGGGCGTTCGTCGTGGCAAAACCCTTGAGACGCGGAACATAAGAGGCAACGAGTTCGTTGTTGGCACCGAAGCCGCCGGCGGCGTTCACGACAGCCTTGGCGTTGATCTTGTAGGTGCCGGTCTTATCCTTAACAGTCAAACCGATCACTTCGCCTTGCTTGTTGGTGAGAATCTTCGTGGCGGTCGTGTTCGTGCGAATGTCAACCTTGCGAGCCTTGGCGGCGTTGAAGAGCGTCTTCACAACTTCCGGACCGACAAAGTCACCGCCTGCGGGACGGTGTGTACGGGCCTTTGTGGCACCGGCCATCATGCCGACGTCGCGGAGGTTGGCACCCAAGGCGAGCAACCATTCGACGGATTCAGGCGCACCCTTAACGAGCGTACGGACGAGTTCCGGATCGTTGAGCCAGTGGCCGCCCTTCATCGTATCGTAGTAGGCGATTTCAATGGAGTCATCAATGCCCTTGGCACGCTGAAGAGCCGTCGTCGCGGCATTCAGACCGCCGGCGGCGCGAGTGGAGTTACCGCCCACCATGGCCATCTTTTCAACAACAACGACATTGGCACCGAGGTTGGCGGCTTCAACGGCGGCAGAAAGACCAGCACCGCCAGCACCGATCACGGCGACATCGACGTTAATGTCCTGAGCGGCATTGGCACAGCCAAATGCCGCGGCAATGGCTGTGGCAACAAGAATCTTTTTCATGATTATCTCTCCTCATGAGAATTCGAAAATGTTCGGGAGAGAAGCGTTTGGTCCCGTTTCTGAGTTTCTCCGAACAGACGGAAACTGTCACTCGACATTTCCCTAGCGTCAATTTTCATTTTAACAAGACGGTAGCTTCTTGAGAGGTCTGATAAGGGTAATTGCTATACGACAGTAGAATGATTGCGAGAGAGACATTCTTAATTAATTCGATGTTCTTCGCATCGAGTGTGAATGAAAATTTTATTTAGCTTGAGAAGAAACAAAAAAAAATTTATTAGTGTAGTTCATAAGAGTAAGATATGCAAGGAAAAACAACGCTTGTCTGATGTTACTCAAATTGGGAGCAAAACTTTAAGCGTCTTTACTTTGAGTTTCGTACACTAAGACTCGGTAGGTTTCGCGCTTCTCTCTTTTGAGCTCGCCTTTGACACATACCTCCCGGCTTGAAGGTTGATGCTCGCGCTATTAATAACCTGCCTTTTCCGCAGCAAGACCTGCTATAGCCTCTTCCCGTCGTCTTGCTGCGGTTTTTTTGTCTTTTTTTTTCGGCTTTTGACGGAGGACGGTCAAAAAAAACGACATCCGAGCAAATCGGATGCCGTTTTGTGCGCGGCTTTAAAGTCGGCTGATCAGGAGAATCTCGGATCAGAGATTCTTCTGGATCCAGGCGAGGAGTTCGCCCGGAGTCTTTACTTCAACGATGCGGTCCATTTCCTTGCCGTTCTTCACGACAACCATGGTCGGGATATGAACGACCTTGAACTGTTCCTTCACCTTCGGACTTTCGTCGCTGTTGCAACGGGCGAAAACGGCCTTATCGGCAAAGCGCTGAGCAAACTGCATGAAGAAGGGTTCGGCACGAACGCAGTCCGGGCACCAGTGAGCACCAATGGCGAGAACGACGGGACGGTCGTTTTCAAGAACGGCGGAAGCGAGGTTTTCGTCGGTGACGACAAGCAAATCGTTCATCGGAATTCTCCTGATAAAGTGTATGAGAGAGAAAAGCAGACGAAGCGCCCTAAGCTGCGTATACCTTTCCCTTGATTGTTAGATGAATACTATCACGGATTGGACGGAATGACGGGAAAAACAATCGAAAGCGACCGAAAAAATCGTGTCAATCTTGTTCTGAGCGGACGAAAGACTTGGGAGAGAAGGTTATACGAAGATCAACTGGCAACACTTTCTGGCGAATGACTTGCGTTTTGAGAACTCGTGCCCGTTATGCCGGGCGGCATGTGCGTTGATATTTCTACCGTAGCGATGGCTTTGGCCGATCGTTTTTTAAGACGTGTTTGATGAAAATCTCGGCTGAAGTTTGTCCTTTCTTCTGACCGAGTGGGACTGAAAAAACTTTTTTCCCTTGTTTGTTGCGAATCGGGTTCTTTTTGAAAGCGTTTTTTTCGAAAATTGCGCGATTCGGACGACTTGCGAATGCGCTCCGTATAATGTTTCATCTTTAGGAGAAATCACGGGTAAATAGGACGTTTGAATGAGGCTCGGTCGATTGAGACTGCGGCCCGCCTTTTTTACTTGACCCGTTGAAAGAAGACCCCAGTCAAAAGGACCGAATTTATGAAAATCGTTGCTATCCCCGACAGTTTCAAGGGATGTCTTTCCGCCGGCCGTGTTAGCGCCATCTTGAAGAAGGCGGCCGTGGAGACCTTGGATGATGTTGATTTTGTTTCGCTTCCGATGGCCGACGGCGGTGAAGGAACGCTGGATGTCCTTCACCGTGCTTTGGGCGGCACGTTTTTCAGTCATGACGTGACGGGTGCTTGCGGTCAACCGGTGCGTGCCCGCTATTTGAGCGTGGGGCCGACGGCTTACGTGGAATTTGCCGAAGCTGCGGGGCTTTCGAAGCGTCTGCCCGGCTTTAATGCCGCAAATACGACGAGTTTGGGCGTCGGTCAGATTATGGTTCGCGCAATTGAAGCGGGACATCGTCATATCGTCGTCGCCTTGGGCGGCAGCTGCACGAACGACTGCGGCGCCGGCATGGCCGCGGCATTGGGTGTGAGTTTTGAAGCGGGCAACGGTCAGCGCTTTATCCCTGTGGGTAAGACGCTCTCTCACATCAAGGCCATTCGCCTTAACCCGCTCTTTTTTACGAAAGACGGCGTTCGCATTGAAGCACTCTGCGACGTGACGAATCCGCTTTACGGTCCCGAAGGTGCCGCGCATGTTTTTGGTCCTCAAAAGGGTGCGACGGCCGAAGATATCGAATTGATGGAAGCCGGTGCCAAGACGATCGACATGATTTTCCAAAGCGCCAAGGGGCCTAAACTCAATACGATCCGAGGCACGGGAGCCGCAGGCGGTGCCGGTGCCGGGATTATTGCTTTCTTGAACGGTGGTCTTCTCTCCGGCACGGAAACGATGCTGGATCTGATGAAGTTTGAAGAGGTTGCTCGAGACGCCGATCTCATCGTGACGGGTGAGGGCGCCGTGGACTCGCAGACGCTGACGGGCAAGTTGATTTCGGGGGTTGCAAAGCGTGCGGCAGGCCGACCGGTCGTGGTGTTGACGGGCTCGGCCGAGGGTAATCTCGATGCGCTCTATGAAGAGGGAGTCACCGCTGTCTTCCCGATCGCCCGTGCGCCCAAAGATAAGGACGAAGCCATGTCGAGTGCGGCTACCGATCTTCTGGCAACCGCTAAGGACGTTTTCCGCCTGACGCGTGCGATGAAGGCCTGAGAACCGTCAAAAAGTGAAGGCAAAAGGGCTCGAAATCCCTGACTGTCAGTTAAAAAGAAGAGAATCCCGGTGTCACTCGGACACACGGGATTCTTTTTTATGAACCTTGGCTAACGATGCTCGGCATAAAGGGTACAATTCGTCAGGTGAGGAAAACGAGGCTGGCAAGCTTTACAGACTTCTCTCTTTTCCCTTCGGGCACCTTCTTCGTCGCCCGCCACTTTACCTTCAATTCAATTAAAAGCTCGAAGTGAGGAAACCACATAATGAAAAAGTTCGTCGGCGAATTTCAGGCCTTTATTTCCAAGGGCAACGTGATGGATTTGGCTGTCGGTGTCATCATCGGCGCGGCTTTCTCCAATATTGTCAAGTCTCTGGTGTCTGACATCATCAATCCGATTCTCGGTGCTTTGGTCGGCAAACCCGATTTCACGAACCTCTACTTGGTTCTGAAGCCGGTTGACGGCTACACGGGTCCCGATACTTACGACGCTCTCGTAAAGGCCGGTGCTACTGTGTTCGGTTACGGTGCCTTTTTGACGGCTGTTGTGCAGTTCCTTCTCTTGGCTTTCGTCATTTTCTGGCTCATCAAGGTCGTTACCAATATTCGTCAGCGTGTCGAAGCCGAAGCCGCTCGACTCTGCAAGATTGAAGAAGACAAGAAGGCTGCCGAACCGAAGCCCGCGCCCGTTACGCCCGAAGACATCATGCTGTTGCGTGAAATTCGCGACTTGTTGAAGCCGGGTGCGACGGCCGACGACATTAAGACCGCTACTGAAAAAGCTGCAAAATAACGGCTTCCATTCCGTTTGTTTCCCCTTGTGTACTAAACAATAGGTAAACTAGGGAGACCAAAGAGGCGGACGTGAAAACCTTCCGGGTCTTTCACAGTCCGCCTTTTCTTTTTTCTATAGGGTGAAACATGCTTGATCTTTCCACTTTGAAGCTCGGTTTTATCGGTTTTGGCAATATGGCCGGGGCTATGGCCGACGGTTTTTTGCGTGCCGGAGTGCTCCCCGCCGATCGCCTCGGCGCATCGTCCCGCCGCTTTGATGTTCTGACGACCAAATGCGAGGCTCGCGGTATGCGAGCTTTCGAGTCGACCGAGGACTTGGTCGAGTGGGCCGACGTTGTCGTTGTCGCCGTGAAGCCCTATCTTGTGGAAACGGTGTTGACGCCCGTTGCCGAGAAGCTGGCCGACAAGATCGTCCTCTCGGTTGCCGTCAATCTGCTTTTTGATACCTACGAAAAGATCCTTCCAGCAGACACCCGTCATTTGTCTCTGTTACCCAATACCCCGGTGGCCGTGAACGAAGGAATCGCCCTTTGCGAAGCGATGAACTCTCTTGGAGATGACAAAGAGACGATTGAAAAACTCCTGTCTTCCTTGGGGCTTTGCGCTTTTGTGGAAACGAAGACGATGTCGGCTGCGGGTACTTTGGCGGGTTGCGGTCCAGCCTTTACCGCGCTTTTCATCGAAGCTCTCTCGGACGGTGCCGTGAAGCACGGTGTGCCGCGCGCCTTGGCGACGAGTCTTGCTTCTCAGATGCTAGCCGGCACCGCCAAATTACAGCTCTCGACCGGTACGCATCCCGGTGCGATGAAGGATGCCGTCTGCTCGCCGGGCGGCACGACCATCATCGGGGTGGCCGTTCTCGAACGCAGAGGCTTTCGATCGGCCGTGATTGATGCGATCGACGCTATTGAAACCAAAGAAGGACGACTCTGATATGTTCACTCGCCGCCATTCTCTGAAACTCTTTGCCGGCATGCTTGCCGGCAGCCTGATGCCTTTGACGGCGACGGTCTCGGCTGCGCCCGTTTTACTCTGGCGTGAAGAAGCCGCCCGTGCCGCGCAGCCTGTTGTGGATGCCATGATGAAGCACCCCTTTACTCAGGGCTTGATTGACGGGACGCTCTCCAAAGAGGCTTTCCTTTTTTATCAAGCAGAAAACATCCGCTATTTGGAAAGCTACGCGAAGACACTGCGCTATCTCGCCGACCGACTTCCGTCAGAAGCTGACAAGCAGCAGATGATTCAGTGGAGTGAGGACGCAGTCGCTGCTGAAGGTTGGGCTCGAGACACTTATCGCGAGTTCAAGGGGCGAGACTTTGACGAGTCGATTGAAATTTCGCCCGCCGCTCAGCTTTACGCCGGTTGGGAAGCGCAGGCCGTTGCCTTCGAATCCTTGCCCGTCGCGGTAGCAGCCATTTTGCCTTGCTTTTGGGTTTACGGTGAAATCGGGCGCTATATCGCCGACAATGTGAAGAAAGAGAAGAATCCGTATGCCGGTTGGCTCGCGGGGTACGGCGATTCGGCCTATATCGAAACGGTCGATCGTGCGATGGCGATCGGTGATAATCAGGCACGAGAGTTGGATGACGATGCCCGTGCGGTGATGACGCACTCCTTTGTGAAGTCCGTACGCATGGAATGGATGATGTGGAACGCGGCCTTTAAGAAAGAAGGTTGGCCCGTCTGAGGTTTATTTAAGTGCTTCTCATTTGAGAAGTCTTAAAAAACACTCTGAGAGAAGCTCGTTGGGTGATATGGCTCATGCGAGCTTCTTTTTTATCTTTTTTTTGTAATGCTCATTTGAGAATAATAAAAACTATGCTATGATGCGCCTCAATAGGTGAATTGTTGAGTGCTTCACTCGGGTATTGCCGACGGGAAGCGAACCAACAGAGTTAAAGACCGATAGGAGGACACTATGTTCGATCGTTTTGTCAAAACCTTGGCGCCCGGTTGGTTTGCTGCGGTGATGGGCACTGCCGTGACAGGTTTGGCGCTTCGTCTGATTGCGGCGTCCGCTCTGGAACGCGCTCCGATTGTGCACTTGGCCGATTTCTTTCACTGGACGGCGATAGGGCTCTTTGTTGTTCTGACGGCCGCACTTTTTTTGCGTCTTCTTCGTTATCCCAAACTCGTTTGGGAGACGGTCAAGCATCCCGTGGAGTCGAGCTTTTTTGCGACTTTCCCGATCGCCATGCTCGTAATGGCCGGCGAGTGGACGATAGCGGGAATGGACCGTGCTTTCATTGCACCGCTTTGGTGGACGGGCACGATTTTGGTTTTCCTTTTTTCATACGCGATTCTTTTTCACATTTTCACGGGTGAGAAGCTTCAGCTCAATATGTTGACGCCCGGTCACTTCATTCCGGCCGTGGGTTTGGTGGTGATTCCTGTTGCGGGAGCCGGCTTGGCAGCCAATGCAACAGGCGTGATGCGCGAAGTCTATTTCTGCATGAATATGATGGGTTTCGGTGCCGGTGTGTTCATGTACGTGGGTCTTGTGGCACTGACGATGGGACGTCACTATTTGGGCTCTCCCATTGTCGGCAAGATGACGCCGACACTGTGGGTGCATATCGCACCGCTTTCAGTGTTGCCGTTGTCGCTATTGTCGCTGCTTCACGCCGCAGGCGATGCGCACGCTTTCCACTACGGCTCTCTGATTGCTTCGGCTTTCTTGGGAGCGGCGACCTGGTGGCTCGTCCTCGCCATTGCGATGACCGTCAAAAACATTCGCGACGGGCAGATGCCTTTCGCTTTGCCCTGGTGGGCTTTCACCTTTCCGATCGGTGCACAGACAGCCTTGTCGATGCGACTCGCTGAGATTATGAAGCTCGAACTTCTCCCTTATGTCGGTATGACCTTTGCGGCGCTTCTCCTGTTTGTTTGGACAGCGGCGGCCGTGGGGACCGTGAAGGCCTTGGTGACCGGCAAACTCATTCCGAAGGAAGGCGAAGGCGCAAAGCATTGATCAATTGCTCGTCAGGGAATCGGATCATTAGTGCGAGCATAAAAAAAGGCGCTCTCAACATGATGGGAGCGCCATATTCGCAGACTGATAAATCGTCATAAGGACAACTCATCGTTTAATTTTGACGAACTTTCGATAAGCCGGTGTTACTGATCTTTCCCCTTAAAAGAGGTAATAAACAAGAGAATCATCACCGCTATGTAGAGCATGTAGATGGTATAGGAGATTGTGTTGCTCCAGGGGAATGCCCCCTCAGGATGATTAAGCGCAAAGAGAAAGAACCCCAAGCCCAATAACAACATCACTGATGCAATCGTTCTGGCTATCTTTTTCATAATAATTCCGTACTGTTGAACGCAGGTGAGCTCTCTTAATTCTGAGCCGGTGCATTCGGTTTTACCGTTGGTCGGACGAAAACGGGATCCAAGAAAATTGACGGAAAGAGTAGAAAAAATCCGACTGTTTTCCAAAATGATACGACAAATACAGGCGGTTTCCTCAAACGGGAAACCGCCTGTTTCATCAGCTGTGAAGGCTTATTTGCTTTCTTTTTCTTCACCGAAATCCACGGGTTCGCCTGCCGTCGGATCTTCTTCTTTTTCACCCATAGCCATGATGGCATTCAGGAGAATGGCACCGAAGGTTGCGGTCCCGATACCGCCAAGCGTAAAGAACCCGAGGTCAAGCGCGAAGTCGCCGCCGCCCAGAATGAGCGTGACGGCTGCGACCATGAGGTTGCGGGAATTGCCGAAGTCAACGTGATTGACAACCCAGACGCGAGCACCCGCGACCGCGATCAAACCGAAGACGACAATTGAAGTGCCGCCCAAAACAGGCTGCGGGATCGTGGCAATGACAGCGCCGAACTTCGGAGAGAAGCCCAAAATAATCGCAAAGACTGCGGCCACCGGGAAGATCAGGGTGGAATAAACGCGTGTAGCCGCCATCACACCGATGTTTTCACCGTAGGTCGTGACACCCGTTCCGCCGAAGAAGGAGGAGAACATGGTGGCGACACCGTCCCCCAGGAAGGCACGGCCCATATAGGGGTCCAGATTGCGTCCGGTCATGGCAGTCACGGCTTTGACATGACCCAGGTTTTCAGCCACGAGAATGATCACGACCGGGAGAATCAGCATGACGGCATCGATTTCAAAGACGGGCGTGTGCACCGTCGGTACGGCAAACCAGTCAGCATTGGCAATGATCGAAAAGTCGATCGGCTTCCCGAAACCGAAGACATTCGCCAAAATCGCATAAATGAAGTAGGAAACGATGAGCCCCACAAGGATGAGGAGCTTTTGCATGAAGCCGCGGGTATAAACGGCCACGCCGCCCACGCAAAGGAAGGTAATCACGGCCATCCAGCCGTCAAAAGTGGTGGTGCCGACCGTGCGAACGGCGGTGGGCGCCAAGTTCAAGCCGATCACGGCCACAACAGCACCGGTCACGACCGGGGGCATCAGCTTTTCAATCCAGTGAACGCCCGTTGCCATAACGATTAAGCCGACGAGTGCATAGACAAGCCCCACCATCATGATCCCGCCCATGGCGACGCCGATGTTGGCGTTGGCACCTGAACCTGCGACATAGCCCGTCGCAGCAATCACGACGCCGATAAAGGCAAAGGAACTTCCGAGGTAGCTCGGAATCTTACCGCCCGTGATGACAAAAAAAATGAGCGTACCCAAACCGCTCATTAAAACGCAAAGATTGGGGTCAAACCCCATCAAAATCGGTGCCAGCACGGTGGAACCGAACATTGCCACCACGTGCTGAATCCCCATGGCAACGGTCTCGCCCGCCGGAAGGCGTTCGTCCGGAGCGATGATCCCGGAGTGCTTCAGGGTCCACGACGGAAAGTATCCCATTATTGTCTCTCTTCAAAAATGACTGCTAATCGAGCGAAATGACGCTCAAACGTTCCTAGTTTAGTCAAGGTTTTGAGAAAAAGTCAACGTGAGAAAACCCTTGTCAATTCATGACAGACGAAAAGTCCCCGCAACGATGAAATTGTCGCCAAATGGAGTCGATTTGGTTCTCAAAAAGACGTCTTAAAGAATCGTTTTGAGAACGTATCCGCTGGGTTGGCCTGGCTCTAGCGGATGCGTTCCAAGTCCGCACGGTTGCGGCACGGAACAAGTTTCACGGCCGGGGTCTGATAAAAGGGGTTCGAACGGGTGCTCGTCAAACACGGATCGTTCAAAAAGCCGTAATCGGGGCGCAGGGCCGCGACCAATCGACCGAGTTTGCGTGCCGCTGGGGTACCGAGTCGTCCGTCAGTAAAGCCCGTCGTGACAAAGCGCCCGGGAGCCGTCACGAAGGCAATGGTTTCAATGCCGCGATCGTTCTTAAAGAGAAGCAAGTCTCCCGCTTTTAATTGGTCGCCGTGGCGGCCGTGCTTGACCTTCGGAAAGGCTCGGGAGAGAAGACCGGCATCGGCCGGGAGAATCAGATCGTGCTGAGCCATCAGGGCGGTCACAAAGGCCATCCCGACAGTGGGTTCGTCAGTCGGATGTGAAAACGTCTTGACAAGATTGCGAGCGGTGTTCGCTAAGTCGGCCGTAAAACGCGTGCCGGTATCCCGACGGCGGGTCTCTTCTTTGACCTGGAAGGGGGTATGTTCTCGAACGGCTTCTTTGGCAATAAAACCTCGCGTGTTGTTGGGGAGCGCGGCTTCGTAGGTCTTTTCATGACGAACGTCGAGACGCAACAGAGCTCCTTCGGGGAGCGTGAGCAACGGTTCGCCCGATAAGTCTGCAGTCTTGTAAAAGGGTGTTCCGTTCTTTAAGACGGCCAATTTGTCGCGACGGTTCCAAATGAAGATCTCGGTTTCGGTCGCCAGACGCAGATCCTTTTCAGCGAGTTTCACGATATGGCTGTCGGGGAGACGGACAAGGCTCACGTTATCCTCCAATGCGAGGAGACGTTGCACCGGAGTACCTGCAGGAATCGACAGGGGATAGCCCCATCGGTCATCCGGCAAGGCACGGGTTTCGGGGGCGGTCACGAGTGCCCAGATATTTTCGTTCAGGTCGTTGCGTTGCGGGACAATTTCGATCGTATCGTTATTGGGAATATGAGCGTTCATAACGGCTGCGCGCAACTCCGCGACTGCATCGAGGTTGTCGGAATGGCCGCTTAAATAAAGAACGCCGTCCTTCCATTCGGTTTTAACGTCAAAGTAAGCCGTAAAGTCGTCGGGCGCATGCTTTTCGCGCACCATAGCCATGATTGTCTCAATCGAATTATCGGCGGGACGAATGGGCATGGCCTCGGCCAAAGGCGGGAAGGCGAGGGCGAGAAGAAGAGCAACGGGAAAAAGACGGCGCATGGGATGGAAGCGAAAAATGAAACGATATTTGACGATTCTGCCACGAGAGCCGAGGAAAAGCCTCACAAAATGCAAATGAGGCAATAGAACAAGCACTCGATACAGAAACGATAACGAGTGGCAATAGTTTTCTTTTATTACTATCTCAATGATGAAATTTCAACTGATTCGGATTTTAAGAATAAGTTATTGGCTCAATCGATATTCTGGACTGTTCTTTGTGGTTTTGCAGAATGTGAAAGAGGTCCGAATATAGGCTGACTGTGTTCGTACCAAGGAACATATGGGCAGAGCTAGAGTTATGGTAACGGTTGATGATTCGGGAAAACCAGATTATCAGTATAGGGAGCAGTGTGTTAAAATGTGATTGATATACAATACAGAATGTCTGACCTGTCAAAAGGCCAAAGACGTAAAAGTAAAAACTGGATAACGAGTGTCATAAAAGAGGCGTAGAACAGGAGATAGATATGAAACTATCAAAAATTAGAATTAAAAATTACAGGCTGCTAGTTGATGCTGAATTGGAAGTGGATGATCAGACAACGTTGATTGTCGGACGAAATAATACGGCTAAAACATCTTGTTTTCATTGTATTGAGAACATACTTCAAGGGCGTCCTCTTACCTATGATGATTATCCACTGATAATGCGAGACGATTTTTTTCAGCTGATTTCCTTATTGATGGAGGGGAAGCTTTCCTTTGAAGACTTTTGTAAACAGGTAAAAACAAGCTCTATTGAGTTCGTAGTGGACTATGCGATAGATGCTCTTGACGATAATCTGGGTGCGTTGTCTCCGTTTATCATTGATGTAGACATTGATACTTCTACTGTATTAATTCGTGCGGAATACAAACTTAAAATTGATGAGAAGTCCCTCAAAGAACAACTGATGGGAAGTTTTTATAAAGACGGGAGCTTTGCCCCAGATCTGGATTCTCGTACAGCTGTTGAAAACTGCTTTTCCAAATGGTTTGAACTAATAATTTATGCGATCAATCCAAAGAACCTCGAGGAAAAGCAAGTTAAAAAGCAAAAAGAGTTACAAGAACTTTTCCCATACTATGTTATTTGGGCGGAACGAATGTTAGGCGAAGCTGATGGACAGAACAGCTCTCTTACTTCCTTGATATCTCAGTTCTTTACTATGCGGGACGAAGATCTGGATCCCAGTGTGTTCAGGCAAGTGAAAGAACTGCGATCTATTGTTGAACTAGCTAATAAGCACGTACAGAAGCGTAGCGATGCCATTCTGAGTGATGTGGTAAACAGTTCTATCGGGTTTGGATACCCTAATAGTGAAGAACTTCAGTTAGGGGTTACTACACAGCTGAGCATTGATGATCAAATTAAAAATCAAACTAAACTTTCTTATACATTAGGCACAAGCGCTGAGAAACTTCCCAGTGCATATAACGGTTTGGGATATAAAAATTTGATCAAGATGGAATTCCAACTAGCAGCCTTTGCGAAAGAAATGAAGCAAAAAGGCACAGCATGTATTCCGCTTCTCTTCATCGAAGAGCCTGAATCACATATGCATCCGCAAATGCAGCAGGCTTTTGCAGAATATCTGGAAGATTTTCTAAAGAAAATTACAGATATTAGAATTCAAACTTTTTTGACGTCACACTCCGTACATATTGCAAATACTATAGAATTTTCAAAAATCCGTTATGCGCAAAAAATGAAAGGAGGTGTTATATATAAAAATTTGAATACCTTTGCGAAAGAAAATTCTGAAAATATAGATTTTATCAGAAAGTATTTAACCTTAACAAAATGTGATCTCTTCTTTGCAGATAAAGCCATTCTTGTGGAAGGCGCGTCAGAACGACTTCTAATTCCAGATATGATAAATAAATGTGCAGAATCCAGATTGTTCGAATCTCAGAAATACAAGCTTCCTGCACAATACTATGCCTTGATTCAGATCGGTGGTGCCTATGCCCATAAGTTTGTTTCATTTATTAGATTTCTTGGGATACCATGTCTGATTCTGACTGACTTGGATCCAGTAAGTATTCAGAAAAATAAAGATCAGAAAAGCGTGCAAGAGTCATCTCCAGTTTCCAGAGGAGAGACAACTTCCAATGCGACAATAAAATGGTGGTATAAGAAGAAAAAAGGCATTTCCGAAGATGACAAAACTCGAATAAATCTCTCTGACATTATGGATATGAGTGCAGATGATAAAACTATTGGTAAATGTCATATCGAGTTCCAGACAAAAGAAAATGACCTATGCGGCCATTCTTTGGAGGAAGCCATTCGCAATGTTAATCGTAAACATTTTGGATTAAGCAACGAAGTAACGGAGGATGAACTGGAATTTAGCGGAAAAAGCAAAACCGATTTCGCCCTAGATCTCATCTATAAATGTGAAAACTATGAAATTCCTGAATATATTAAATCTGGCTTAGTATGGCTTAATGAACAGAAAGTGTTTGAATGAGGAGGTGCATCTAATGGGGAAAATTTACAAAGGTGACAACTACAATCTTGCCAAAACGGAGGCTGACCGAGTAGACGCACAAATTATTGATGCGCTTAAATCCGGCCGAAATTTTCGTGTTGAGGCCGGAGCGGGTTCAGGTAAAACTTACTCTCTTAACCGGGCTATTGAGTGGCTTCAGGCAAATAAGTGGACTGAGTATCGACGTAAAAAGCAGACAGTTATATGTGTTACATATACAAATGCTGCTGTTGACGTGATTGCAGGACGGCTCTCAAAGGATTCCTTCATTCTCCCCTCTACGATTCACTCATTCGCATGGAATGCAATACAGCAGTATCAGAGTTATCTGATTGATGTCGCTAAGAGTGATCCTGATTTTGCACCAAAAGAAGGAGATTCTTTGAATATTAAGGAAGTTGCCTATACCTTAGGTCATCGATATACAGAAAATGATATTCTATATTTGTATCATGATGATGTTTTGAAGTTGTTTTGCCGACTTTTAGATAATCCAAAATTCAGGCGGGTTTTTGCAGATAAATATCCACTTATACTGATCGATGAATATCAGGACTCGTATAAACCAATCGTTGATCGCTTTTTAGGCTTTTTTATTGCTGAAAATAAAGGCCCGCAGTTCGGTTTTTTTGGTGATGCATGGCAGACAATATATCAATCTAATCATGCTTGCGGCATAATTGAGCATGAAAATATAGATGTTATAAAGAAAGGTTCAAATTTTAGATCTGCACCGAAAATTGTAGAGTTATTGAATAAGCTCCGGCCAGATTTGCCGCAAAAATCTGCAATAGACGGTTTTGATGGTGAGCTGGTTGTGATTACATGTGACGATTATGATGGACCTCGTCGCACTGATGGAAGTTTTAAAGAAGATCTACCTATATCAGAATTTAAAGCGCGGATAGCTAAAATTACCGAGAAGATTAGAAGAATAACACCCGATGAAGAATTGAAAGTTCTTATGATCACGCACCGAGTGCTTGCCTCACAACAAGGGTATGAACAACTTTTAGCGATTATAGGTAATGCTTTGCGTGATAAGGAAGACCCATTCCTCCAGTTCTTCATGGATATGGTGGAACCTACATATAAAGCTCTAAAAGAATCGAATACGCAGCTTTTATTCGACACATTAGGAATCAAGCGCTATCCAATTACTAAAAAGTCGGAAAAATTGCAGTGGAAACAGCTCTGTGAAGGGTTAGAGGATGCAAGAGGGAAAAGAGCAATTGATGTCTTGAAATTGATTTATAGATATAAATTAATCCCAATTCCACCTAAGATAGATGCATGGTATAAAATTTATAACGAGAAACCAGATATGGAATACGGAGTTAAATCGACTATTCAAGCTTTTTTGCATTTGAGTTATGAGCAATTTACTTCGGCGATAGCCTTTCTTTGTCCTGATGCAATGTTTTCAACTGAACATGGTGTTAAAGGCGAAGAATACGATAATGTGGTTTTTGTTATTAGTAAAGGGTGGTATCAGTATCAGTTTGAAAAGTATGCTCCAATGATAACTGCACCGCATACTATACCAGAAGGAAAAGAAGGTACGTTTGAAAAGAATAGAAATTTATTTTATGTTTGTTGTTCAAGACCTAAAAAAAGACTGTATATGTTTATATCTATTCCTCTAGATACAAAATTTAGAGTATTTCTTAATGAACTTGTTGGAGAAGATAATATTTATACGTACAATCAATATCTCTCCTTGGATAATCTATAGCATATAAAGCAACTAAAAACGAAACCTGCTGATTTTATTTTTGGCAGGTTTCTATTTATAATTGACTATTTATTTCTTCTATATTTAAAGGATTTTTTGCTCAGCTAAGCGCTGTGCAGTATTTTAAGAAAATTAGTATTGCATCGGGTTTGATGTTGTGTTGCGAAATTTATATTTGACAAAACCAGTTTCACATCAAGGTAACGCGCAAAGTCGTCTGGTACAAAACTTTCTTGCGCCTAGCCAAGATTGTCTCGAGTGAATTGTCGGCGGAACGAATAGGCATCAGTTGGGTCAAAGGCAGTAAGACGAAGATAATCAGAAGAGAAACGGGAAAAAGATGGTGTATGGAATTTAACCTAACAGAATCAAACGATAATTGACGAACTTGTCACGAGAGTCAAGTAAAAGCTTCGCAAAATGCAAAAAAAATGCCGCCCATTTCTGATGAAAACGGGCGACATTCATTATTGTTTGATTAGTGAAGGATATCTTAGAGAGAAAACGATGGGTTAGTATTCGTCAAAAATCTTCTGAATTTCAGCAGGATCCTTTGTCTGTGTCAGTGCTAACTGCAGCAGGATACGTGCCTTCTGCGGATTAAGTGCACCGCTCTGAAGCATGCCTTCATCAGCCCAACGCTGGAGCGACAGGGTTGTCACGCCGCTACCTACTCGAGAGGAGCGAACGAATACAACGCCTTTCTTAATAGCATCAACGGCACCGACTTCTTCATTTTCGTGAATTGAGCCGTTACCGGTGCCGGCCCAGACGATACCTTGGGCACCGGCCTTCACAAAGGCATCAATGGCCACGCGGTCGCCATTGGCGTGCGAGTAGCCGATGTCAACACGAGGCAGAGCATCAAGTTTTGAGACATCAAACTGTGATTCGAAGGTATGGCGGCGTGCAGGTTCGTGTAGGAAGATATTCTTGCCAGCGGCAATCACACCCAAAGGACCTGCATCGGGTGAACGGAAGGTACCGACATTGGTTGTATTTGTCTTTGTCGTGTCGCGCGCGCCGTTGATCGTATCGTTCATGGCGATCATGACACCTTTGCCGACAGCCTGTGGATCAGCTGCGAGCTTGACGGCATTCAAAAGGTTGAGAGGACCGTCTGCGGAAATGGCCGTTGCAGGACGCATGGCACCGACGAGTACTACGGGCTTTTTGCTCTTGACGGTGAGGTTGAGGAAAAAGGCCGTTTCCTCAAGCGTATCGGTGCCGTGGGTGATCACGATACCGTTCACTTTGGGATCGGCGAGAAGTTCGTTGCAACGCTGGGCGAGCTTCAGCAGCACGGAGTCTGTCATGTTGTTGGAGGAAATCTTGACGATTTGTTCTCCTGACACATCCGCGAAATCCTTCATCTGCGGAACCGCATTGATAAGAACCTGAATGCCGAGGTCGCCAGCTTTATAACCCGTCATTTGAGTAGCCGAGGCAGCGGTGCCGGCAATCGTTCCGCCCGTAGCGAGAATCTTAACACTCGGGAGAGCTTGGGCGGCTGTAATCATGGAAAAACCGAGTGCTGCAGCAAGCAGCGTTTTCGTGAAAGTACTCATGATGGACTCCGTGTGAGAGTAATGAAGGCTTATTCATTGTATGCGAGAACTCAAACCGAAAGAGTATCACTGAGTATTAACCATGGTTGTATAAAAGGGACGCTTTTTGTGGTATAGAATATCCGCTAAAAGCAATAAATGTTTGATCTTTTTCTTTGATTGTCGGAAACGATAGGGCTGAACTTGATTTTGAGTTTTTGGGATAAAAAAAGCCGCCCGATCCATACAGATAGGGCGACTTGGAGGGAGGAGCCGCTAGTAGCGCGTCGGTTAAGCAGCTTCTGCCTTTTTGGCGAGCGCTTCGGCTTCGGCCTTTTCTCTTGCTTCCATTTTCTTCGTCGTAAAGGAAGCACCGATACCGGCACCGATAATAAGGCTCATGCCGACCAGGCCGATGGCGGTCGTCGCTTCACCGAAGAAGAAGTAACTGATCAGCGCGGAGAAGGGAATGGCACTGAAGCCCAAGGCGGAAGAAAGGAGCATATTGCCGTAGGCGTAGGACTTCGTGGTGCAGAGCTGACCCAAAGTGGCGCAGATGCCCATGCCGATGATGCCGACGATACTCGTGAGATCGGGCATGTGCATGCCGCCCTCAAAGAGGAAGCTGCCGACAAGACCCGTGACGGTCCCGAAGCATGTGAAGTAGAAAACGATACGCCAGGAGGGTTCCTTGAGGCGACCCAATTCCTTCATCTGCCAGTAAGTGATGAGGTCGATAAAGGCCACAAGGAGGCACACCAGAGCCGGTATGAACTGATCGGAATCGAAACTTGGCTGCAGGACGGTCGTCACACCTGCGAAACCGACCAGAATCGAGAGCACCATGAGCCAGGGCGCGGGTTTATGACGCATTTTGGCCAACAGCACAAAATTCGCAGCCATAAACAAGGGCGTCGTGTAAGTGAGCGTCATGTTGGTGCCGAAATTCATCTTCCCGAGCGTGTAGAACCAGAGACAGATCGAAAGCGTCCCTAGAACCGAACGGCGAATGTGCCCGGCGAAGTGCTCGGTTTTAAGAGAAAGATGATGCGTGTAAACGAAGAAAGAAATGGAAATCACACCGATGAGGGATCGGTAGAAGACGATTTCCAGAAAGCCCAATTGTCCGCTGCAAAGCTTGACAAAGGCTGCCATGATCGAAAAGAAGAGGGCGGCGGCAAGCGCCCAGAAGGATTGCTGCATCATAGGGGGATAAATGCGGTGATTCGCTTCTTAAATGGAGTTATAAGGCTAACCCGTTATCTTACGCGTCTTTCGTGATGAAAGAAAGAAAAACCGCTTGACGAGTGAGGTTCTCAGAGAACCCGACTCGCAAGCGGTTTCGTTTGGTTTGCGTTTAGACCCCCGACTTCTTTTCTTTCCTTATGCGCTTGTCAGTCCCAGGATTCTTTAAAAAAGAGGGTGACGGCATCGAGACCCGAAGCATCGATCGCATACGGCGCCTGCATCTTTACCATGGGTTTGGCGTGAAAGGCGACACCCACGCCCGCGCGTTTGATCATTTCCAGATCGTTTGCACCGTCCCCGATCGCAATGGCAGCCGAGGAACTCACGCCGAGATCGGCTGCAAGAGCCTCCAGGCGATTGGCTTTGCCGAGCCCGTCCTGAATGGGACCGCCGTCGGGCCCCGTGACTTCACCGGTGAGCTTCCCGTCTTTGACAACAAGCTCGTTTGAGACGGCGCCCGTCATTCCCAAAGACGCGGCGACGGGCTTCGTAATAGCCGTAAAGCCGCCGGACAAAATGACCGTTTTGAGACCGTGTCGATGGCAGAAATCAATGAAACGGAAGGCACCGCGAGTCAAGCGCACCTTTTTGAGCGCTTCTTTGAGGCAGTCGGCTTCGGCACCGGCCAGGACCGCACAGCGTTGAGTGAGGCTCTCGGCAAAGGAGAGCTTTCCTTCCATCGCGGCTTTCGTAACGGCGGCGACTTCTTCGCCTTTGCCGCAGAGCGCAGCCAAGTCGTCAATGCATTCGTTCTGAATGAGCGTACTGTCCATGTCGATTGTGAGGAGCTTAAACGACTTGATCGAAAGATCCTCCGGAACGGATACGGCATCGATGTCGGGTTTCGTCCAAAACTTTCGCATGAGCGCACGTTCGGACATCGGGCTCAAGCCGGTAATGCGAACGGCACCGTGCTTGATGCGGATGTCGCCTTCTTCGAAGGACTCAGACAGGTCGGCAACGGCCGTCGGGGTGAGGCCGGGACCCGAGAGAATGAGTGCGTTCATTGTTTTTTTTCCTAAAAAGCGGATGACGAGTTTTTATTATAAGCAACGGGGGAAAAGGGCTCTGTAACGGGGCGATCGTCCCGTCGTGCTTGAGCTTCTGCGATAATGTCGGCTTCGGCGTTTTTGCCCGTTCGCTCGAGAAGACCAACAAATGACCCTATTCCAAGTCCGACAATCCCTGCTCTTATTGGTGACCGCCATCATCTGGGGCTGTACCTTCGTGGCGCAGTCGCTCGGGATGGATCATGTCGGGCCGTTTACGTTTACGGCTTCTCGTATGTGTCTCGGGACGCTCTTTTTGCTTCCGATCATTCTCTGGAAGCGAGCGGGACTCAAAAAGCACAACCTCGCAGAATATCGGCGTCGTACGTCGAGCGACTATCTGAAAACGCTTGTGATCGGCGGCGTTCTCTGCGGGCTTTGCCTCTTCGGTGGCGAAGCTTTGCAGCAGTTCGGACTCGTGAACGACACGGAAGTCGGCAAATCGGGCTTTATTACGGCGCTCTACATTGTGCTCGTCCCGATGATGGGAATTTTCTTAGGAAAAAAGACGACGCCGCTTGTTTGGGCGGCCGTAGCGGTGGCGATTGCAGGACTTTGGTTTTTGTGCCTTCCGCCCACGGGGTTCAGTATTTCCGTCGGCGACACCTATACCTTCCTTTGCGCACTCGTCTTTTCGATTCATATTTTTGTAATTTCCGCTTTTGTGACGAAGGTCGACGGCGTGGAATTGGCGGCGGCGCAGTTTGCTTCCGGCTCGTTGTGGGCGGTTGCGGCGATGTTTCTCTTTGAAACGCCGACTGTCTCGGGGTGGATCGCGGCCTTCCCGGCCATTCTTTGGGCGGGTGTTATGAGTAACGGCATTGCATACACATTGCAGATTGTGGGCCAACGGGGGATGAACGAAACCGTGGCTTCGCTCATTCTGAGTCTCGAAAGTGTGGTGGCTGTTCTGGCGGGGTGGCTTCTCTTGGACGAGATTCTCTCTGCACGAGAATTGACGGGGGCCGCTTTGATGGCGACGGCCGTGATTCTGGCTCAGCTACCGATGCCGAATCGAAAAGAAAAAGCCTAAACGATCGCTCTGAAAACCCCGGACCGGCCGATCATGCCGACTTGATGGCATGGGAAGCTTTCGTCAGGGAAAACTTTGAGTGCGAGAAGGCACTTTTTCTTAGGATAAAGTCCGAAACGGTCGAGCGAGTAGGAGGAGCGGAAAAAAGTCCGCGGTTTGTGAGAAAACGGTAAAACGTGCATGGAACGACAGACGCGCTCGGCTTCGATAGAATGAGCCCATTCTATGATCTCTAATGGAGAAAACGGTGGCCCGCATCATCAATCTCGGAAGCCTCAATATCGATTTCGTCTATGCCATGCCTCATATTCTTCGTGAGGGTGAAACGCTCGCCTCTACCGCGCGCAGTGTCAATGTGGGCGGCAAAGGGCTCAATCAGTCGGTGGCGATGAGCCGCGCAGGTTTGCCCGTATTGCATGCCGGAACGGTGGGTTCCGACGGACTGCGTCTGGTTGACTTCCTGAATGATGAAGACATTTCGACTGATCTTGTTCGTGTTTTGGCGGAAAAAGACAGCGGGCACACGATCATTCAGGTGACGCCCGAAGGGCAGAATGCCATTCTTTATTATCCGGGGACGAATGCCATGATCACGGACGACTTCTTGTCCGAAGTGATTGATGCCGTGGGCAAAGACGATTTGCTCGTTCTTCAGAACGAAGTGGCGAAAACTTGTCAGGCACTCGAGATGGCTCAAGAAGCCGGCATTCGCGTTCTCTACAATCCGTCGCCTTTTGATCCGTCGATTACGGCGGATTTGGTGAACGGGGTTTATGCTTTGATTGTGAATGAAATCGAAGGGGCGGCGCTTTTGAATCGCCGACCCGATGAAATGACGGACGACGAACTTTTTGACGCGCTCTGTCAGAAATTTCCGAACCCGGTGATCATTCTTACCTTGGGCGATCGCGGCAGCCGTGCGCATTTGCCGGGGACCTCTCCCATTCGGGTGGAGGCAAAAAAGGTCGAAGCACACGATACGACGGGTGCCGGCGATACCTTTACGGGCTTTGTCTGTCGGGCGCTTTTCCCGCACTATGCCTCAAAGGCCGATTTTCACGATGCGCTCGAACTCGAGATGAACAGGGCAACCTTGGCCTCTTCGATTGCAGTGACTCGTGAAGGCGCCGCAAAGTCGATTCCGACCTTAAACGAAGTGCTGCAGGCAGAGAGCGTTTGACGCAGAGCGCCTGCCAAAAATACAATTAACGCTGATGCCGAGGCCGCCAGTTGAAAAGGCGGCCTTCCTTATTTCGGATTCACGAGATTAACGGGAATAAAAAAATGGAAAAGCGCAAAATTATCATTGACTGTGATCCGGGTTATGACGATTCGGTGGCCATTTTGTTGGCAGGCGGTTCTCCCGCCGTTGAAGTCTTGGCTGTAACGACGGTGGCCGGCAATCAGACGATCGAAAAGGTGACGAATAATGCTCGCCACGTCTCGTCCATGGCCGGACTCTCGGTGTCGGTTTCCATGGGGGCTACGGGGCCGATTTCCGGCGGACAATGGGAGACGGCCGGACACGTACACGGTGAGAGCGGCTTGGACGGTGTGGAATTGTCGCCTATCGAAGTGCCGTTGGATACGATGACCGCTGTTGAACGCATTGTCGATATCGTGATGACCGAACCGGAAGGCACCGTTACGCTGGTACCGATCGGGCCTCTCACCAATATTGCCCGTGCCCTGGAAGCCGAACCCCGCATTGTCGAACGTGTGCGTGAGGTTGTTTTGATGGGCGGCGCCGTTCATACGGGCAATGTCGGTCCTTATTCAGAATTCAACGTCTTTACCGATCCGGAAGCCGCACGTGTGGTCTTTAAGGCAGGCTGGAAGGTGACGATGGTGGGGCTCGATCTTACCTATCAGTCCGAAATTACGCCTGACGTGATCGCGGATGCCGTGCGCCTTGATAACCGTGCCGGTAAGGTGCTTTCGCAAATCCTGATGGCTTCGAACAACTCGTTCCATCGAAACGGCCACAAAGGCGGTTCGCCCGTGCACGATGCCTGTGCCGTCGCTTATGTGATCGATCCGACGCTAATTGAGACCGTTACCGTTCCTGTTGACGTGGAATTGAAAGGCGAATTGACGCGCGGCATGACGGTGGCTGACTTCCGCCGCGCGGGAGAAGAAGGCTGCGTCACGTCGGTGGCAATGAAGCTCGATCAGAAGCGCTTCTGGCGTACGCTGATCGAAGCCGTTCGCAATCTCGACTGATTTCACGAATGTTTCGAGAAAAAGGCGAATGTTATCTGGAGCCGGCCGAGGATACTTCCTGGGCGGCTCTTTTTCGGGCGGGCCAATACCGCGACGAGACGGCTACTGCCGTTCGTTTGGGGAGCATGCGCGGAAAATTCGTGTTGACGGATAAGGCTCAAGGCGGTAAGACGGTGCTTCTTTCTACGCTCGAAGCGCTCTTTCGAAACGGTGCGTCGGCTTTTGAGGGACTCGCAGCCGAAACACTTTGGAAAGAGTCGGGTCGCTATCGCGTGCTGACGCTCGACTTCGGCCGACTTTACGTCGAAACGGACGACGAGTCAATCAATATTGTGGCGCAGGGACTGCGAGAACTATTGACGGAAAACTTCTCGCGACTCGGCATTCGAGTCGAGAACGGGGAGGGCGATTGGGTTTCGCTCCTTACGCAAAGCCTTGCGGATGCACCACTGTCGTCCGTAGTTCTGCTCGTTGATAACCTCGATCGCCCTTATCTTGAGGCATTGTCCGATTCGGAACTCTTGCGTAACGTTGACCGTCATGTGTCGCGGTTCATCGAGATTGTCGACTCGATGAGCGAAAAATGCCGCTTTGTCCTGATGACTCGCAAGACACCGTTGGGGCCGGCCGGACTTTCGGAGCGCGGAATCAGAAGTGTCACTTTCGCCGAATTGGCTTAAAACCAGTGCGCCGTCAAGATAACTCGTCTTGGGTGTTCCCCTCATCCGACGAGTTTCTTTTCCTCCAAAGCGCTAGACTCAAAAACGCTTTGAGATTCTTTGGAGGCGAAAACGATGGCTGAGTATTCGAACGACGATTTTCCGATGGTGCGCTACGTTCCTTATATGGGCGTGATTTGGACCGTGGCCGAAGCGGCAAAATTGGGTTTTGTGAACGGACATCCCGATTGGTGCAATGTCGGGCAGGGGCAGCCCGAAGTGGGCGAGTTGCCGGGCGCACCGTCGCGAATTCTCAACGTGCAAATGCAGCCTCAGGATGCGGCCTACGGTCCGATCGGCGGAAGTTTGGAAGTCCGCGAAGCCATTGCCGATTGGGTTAACCGTACTTATCGTCGTGGGATGAGTCAGATTACGCCCGATAACGTCAGTTTTGCTGCAGGCGGACGTTTGGCGCTGACAAGAATCTATAACGTTTTCCGCGAAGGCACGCGCATTGCCTATAAGAATCCAGACTATACGGCCTATGAAGACTATCTTTGGCCGCTTCGACGCTGTTGCGAATTGATCGAATTGCGAGCCAAAGAAGAATCGGGCTTTTCAGTGCCCGACGACGAATTCGTGAGCTTCATGCACCAGACGCGTCCCGAAGCCTTTATTTTTTCGAATCCTTGCAATCCGACGGGGCAGGTCATTCAAGGCGAATCGATGGAGCGCTACCTTGATGCGGCGAGGAAAGAACGCTGTTTGATGGGAGCGGACGAATTCTATGCGACCTTTGCCTATAACCCCGACGGGACGCCCGCTAAGTCGGCGGTTTCGATTCTTCCTTACGTGAAGGACATCGACCGCGATCCTTATCTCTCCTTTGACGGTCTCACCAAAGGTTTCAGATACCCGGGTTGGCGTGCGGGTTGGGCCGTAGGCCCCAAATACCTGATCGAAATGATCAATCGGGCGGCGAGTGCCGTTGACGGCGGACCGTCCACGACGGTGTAGCGTGCCGTCATCGAAGAGTTGGCTGAAGGTCATGCTGAAGCGGAACTCTTGGCGACGCGCCGCGAATTCGCCGTCAAACGCCGAATGATGATCGAAGGGCTCGAGGCGCTCGGGATCAAGACGGCCGTGAAGGCCCCTTTGGGAACGTTTTACGTTTGGGCTTCTTTGGAAGATTTGCCGGGCGACTTGGCTGACGCGGACAAATTTTTCTATGCCTGTCTTAAAAAGAAAGTCATCACGGTGCCGGGGCATTTCTTTGACATCCATCCGTACCGTGCCCGTCCGACGGTCGAACCTTACCGCCATTGGGTACGCTTTTCTTACGGTCCGGACCGTGAGACGATACGTCGTGCGCTCTCGAGAATCGGCGAGGTGATTGCCGAAGCGAAGGCCCGCCGATAAAAGGCGGTGCAGTTGATTCGACTATTGCATTCTGAAGCAATCGTTTGTCATTTAAATGCCTGTCGTACAGGTATTTCAAAATATCGGCCTTGTCATGGCAGTCGCTTCTCCAAGGTCGATATTTTTTTATTGTCGGGCGCCGTGCAAATGTTTGATTGGCGGTTTTTCGCTGTAGAATGATTTTTTTTTCAGCTAAGCCGCCGTGAAAATGAGCGACATCAAAACCAATAATCACACGACTTCCGTGACTGAGCCGCAGTTCGAAAGAACCATGAAGGCTCGACATTTGATCATGCTGTCTTTGGGCGGCGTGATCGGAACCGGACTCTTTTTCAATACGGGCTTTGTGATCGGCGAGACCGGGGCATTCGGCACCGTGCTGGCTTATCTTATCGGCGCGCTGGTGGTTTACCTCGTGATGCTCTCGATGGGTGAACTCTGTGTTGCCATGCCGCATACCGGGAGTTTTCATCTCTATGCCACGAAATTCATCGGCCCTCGAACGGGTTTTACGGTCACGTGGCTCTACTTCATTACCTGTTCCGTCAGTGTCGGAACCGCGCTAACGGGAGCCGGGCTTGCGATGCAATACTGGTTCCCGCAAACGGAAGTCTGGCTTTGGTGCTTACTCTTTTGTCTTCTGATTTTGGCGATGAACGTCTTTACGACGAAGCTCTTTGCCGAAAGCGAATTCCTCTTTTCTCTTATTAAAGTCGTCACGATTCAGGTCTTCATTATTGCGGGCGGGATGGCTGTTTTCGGCTTTATTCCGCTCTCTGACGGTTCTCCGGCGCCGTACTTTTCCAATTTGACGGAAGGCGGTCTTTTCCCGAAAGGGGTGCTCCCGTTGCTCACCACCATGATTGCCGTCAACTTCGCCTTCTCGGGAACCGAATTGATCGGTGTAGCGGCAGGGGAAACGGAAAATCCTGAAAAAGTCATTCCGATGGCGATTAAGACGACGGTGGTGCGTCTCGTAGTCTTTTTCTTGGGGACGATCGTTATTCTTGCGGCTTTGCTTCCCTTGGAAGAAGCTTCGATTCTGAAGAGTCCCTTCGTATCCGTTTTCGAACGCATCGGCATTCCCTATGCGGCGGACATCTTTAATTTTGTGATTCTGACGGCCGTGATTTCGGCTGCCAATTCGAATCTTTATGCGGCCGGTCGCATGATTTGGGCTTTGGCACACGACGGAATGCTTCCCGCCTGGGCCTCGAAGCGATCCCGTCGCGGTTTGCCCGTTAATGCACTGATGATCTCGATGGCGGGCGGCTGGTTGGCACTCTTTACTTCCGTCTTTGCCGCCGACACGGTTTTCGTGGCCTTAACGAGTATCGTCGGCTTCTCCGTTGTGGTCGTTTGGGTGGCTATTTCCGTGTCGCATATCGGTTTCCGACGCGAATTGAAGCGTCAGGGTAAGACCGTGAAGGATCTGGCCTGGCATGCACCGCTTTTCCCTCTGGTGCCGATTTTGGCCATTGTGCTTTGCGTCTTGGCCTTCATCGGTTTGCTCTTTGATCCGTCCCAGCGTCTGGCACTTTATTTGGGCGTTCCTTTTGCCGCAATGTGTTACCTCATTTACCCGATGATTGCGCGTCGTCGTGACGCTCACGCAGTGGCAAAAGCCGCGGCGAAGAACCGGTAGAAGGGCTTTGAGGTTTCAAAAGTAAACAACAAAACGGCCGACCGTCAGAAACGGTCGGCCGTTTTGTTTGACGATTATGAATGTTTCTCGTCAGAACTCGAACTTATAGAGAAGGTCGACGGACTGATTGACGCCCGAGACGCTTTCGAGGAAAAGTTTCGGCATGAGGCGATAACGCAAGGTCAGGGTCGAA
Source organism: Sutterella sp. (assembly GCA_020025965.1). Taxonomy (GTDB): domain Bacteria; phylum Pseudomonadota; class Gammaproteobacteria; order Burkholderiales; family Burkholderiaceae_F; genus Sutterella. Next base: position 28,136 of record JAHHRG010000004.1, on the reverse strand, counting down.
AGCGAATCGAAGAGGCCGACCCCGTATTTCACCTGGAGACGAGGAAGGACGTAGCCGCTGACGACTACCTGAGAACTGTCGCCGGTGCCCGTCGTGTCGACGCCGAGATCGCGAATCCCGAAGGTGTTTCCGATCGAGCCGATCATGTTACCGGTCTGCGAGATACCGATGCCGATCAGAGCGGAGGTGAGGACCGCGTTGTTGTTTTCGTCGTCGGTCGTATCCACGCCGTGTCCGCGAAGAAGGTAGGCAAGGGCTTCTTCACGCGGCATGGCCGGACGCGAAAAGACTTCGACCCTGGGCGAATCGGCCGTGCCCGTGACTTTCAGACCGGCAACGACTTCGTCTTCGGTTTTTTCCGGATTGCGAATTGCGGAAATATTCAGCGTCGGTCTGTCGACGGGACCCGCAAAGATAACGCTACCGTCTTCAACCTGCAGATCCTGACCGTAGGCTTTGAATCGGCCGTTCTTGAGATCGAGCTGGCCCGTCAGACCGAGACCGCGCTTCGTTTGCAGGACGTCAACGGTTCCCGTCAATTTCGTCTTAAAGCCGAATGCATCGACTTTGACGCGATCGCCCAAACGGATGCGAAGCTGACTTTCGATCGGAATTGAAGCGGACTTCGGCATGATCGGAACGAGCTTGTCCGTCAGCATCACCTCGTCGCGGGAGACGCCGACCGTGGAGGGCGGCAGTTCGGTGACATGAATCTTCGCAAACGGAATGTCGATAACGCCTCCCAAGATCAATTTGTCTTTCTGAGCTCGGGCATAGACGTCGGGGGCCAAGCGCACCTTGACGTAAGGCGGAAGACTGAAGAACAAATCGCTGCCTTTTTCGGTCTTTGCATGAACTTCTGCAAAGGGATTGTCAATATCCTGCCAGTCGGCGGTACCCGCGAGCGTCAGTTCGCCTTTATCGGTACGAAGTGACGCGGCGAGGCTTGACGTCATCCCGTTAAAGAGAAGCCCGATATCGGACGGTGCCATTTCAACCGGCGTCATGCCGTCCGTTACGCGAAGTCCGGTGATATTGAGGTAGCCGTGGAGTTCGGGCGAGAGAAGCGTGCCGCCTGCCGTCAGTTGACCGGACGCGATCCCTTCGGCGTGTTCGCCCGTTACAAAGAACGTATTCAAGAAGCTCATGTCAAGCGACTCGATCGCGGCGTTGCCTGACAAACGCTTGTCGCCCATCGGATCGTCAACGGTGAGATGCCCGGCAAAGCGGCCCGAGGGTATCTTGGTCGAGTTTTTCTCGATGACTTGATCGGAGCCGCCCAATAGCGCCGACCAGCCGAAGCGAGCGTTATCGCGTGTCAGACCGGCCGTCAGTTCGAGATTTTCAACAGGAAGCGACAAGCGTGCCGTATCTCCGCCGTCGGAGCGTCTGACTTCTCGGTGCACCGAGAGATCGCGACTCTTCAAGTTGAGAGTGACCGTAGGCGTTCGTTTTTCGTCGGCATACCAATGAATATCGGCGTCGCCTGCTACATCACCCGTCAACTTCGTGCCTTCGGGGAGATAGGTATCAAAAATAGGGAGTCCAAGACGTTCGAGTGCCAGAGCAACATGCCCCGTGGCTCCGAGGATCAGGGGCGATGTGAATCTGAGGCGCGCGTCGGGATGTGTCCAGGCGTGAGGGGCGAGCGTAACGGTTCCGCTCTTGGCGGAGAAGCTGAGTTTTGCGGGCTTTTCCTGAGACCAAAGACCGGTCGGCGTCGACAAACGCGCAGCAGCCAGACGTCCCGTCCAATCGAAAGTTTGACGGTTGAGTGCGCCTTCAAAGCGAAGTCCGGCCGCCAAGGGTTTGCCTTGCATCCCCAACTTCAACGTGTGATTCTTTTCCGTTCCGTCAAGAACAAGTGCAATGACTTTGGTGTTGAATTCGGGAACACGGTTGTCGGTCAATTTTTTTGCCACAAAGGCGAGTTTTCCGCCGACCGTGCCGTGACGGTCCGGTTTGATGGTGCCGGCCAAGGTCGCGGATTCGATATTCGTATCGCCGTAGGCCAGGGCAGAACCCGCAATATTCGCAACGAAGAGGGGATTTTCGGGGTTCCCGCGTAAAAGAACGGAACCTTTGAGACTTCCCTTTAAAAGCGGATCAATGTCTTCCAACGTCGGAGCATCGATTTTAAGGTCGGCTTCGAAAATCGGCTTGTCGAATTTCGCCAAAAAATCCGCACGATTGTTGCCGAGCGTCAACGAAACCTTCGGTGCGTAGAGACGATAGTGATCCTTTGCAATCACCGCACCCTTGAGGCTCAAGTCTTTTTCATGAACGCGGCCCGTTAGCGAAAAATCGCAGAGCTCGTTTTGCCAGTCGTCAGCGGAGCGCCAGTGACCGGTGATCGCGGCCGTGCCAGTCAGGTCTTTGGCTGGCACATCAATAAAGTCGGTGAGATCAAGACCGGTGACCCCTGCGCGGCCTCGCCAGCGAAGGATGTCGTGCCAGGTGACGTCGCCTTGGAAATGCGCGGTACCCGAGCGGCTGCGAAGTTGCAGATTGGAGAGGGCTGCACCTTCGGGGTAGCCTTGGCCGGAGACGGTCAACAGGGTGGCCGGAAGATTCGCACGCTCAACGGTACCGAAGCCGTTGAGCGTCCAGCTTTTCGCATCGCCTTCAAGACGAAGGGTACCCGTGCCCATGGTGAGGCGGTCCGTCGGACTCTCGGGATTCAAGAGAACTTTCGGTGTGAGGAGCAAAAGATCAAGATGCCCCGGAATGCCGGGCACGGCTGGCGACCAGTCAAAGTGAAGTTTGGTTTTGAGTTCGCCTCTCGTATCGGCCTGAAGCGTAATTTGCCGAGCGAGTTCGCCCGTTAAGGTGAGATGCGTGTCGCCCAAAGGGAGGGCGTCGATCGCGGTTTGAGCGTCGAGCGTGAGTTCCGTTCTCCAGACGTCCGTCATCGAAAGGCTGCCGTTGGCTTTAACGGCAGGCAGTTCGGCAATCGACGTGCGCGTCTCAAAGTGCTTGATCGAGAGGAGCGGTCCCGTCAGATCGGCTGTGAGAGCGATGTCGGCGGCTGTGAAAAGCGTGTCGGACGCGCCATCTTTCAGCGTCTTTTCGACAATATCCAGGCGATTGAGAGAAAAATTCTCAAGCGCCAGATTAAAGGTAAGCGGTCCCTCTTCGTCGAAAACAGGAAGAGTGAAGAGAGCTTCGGTTTGAAGCGCCGTCAAGGTTTCGCGGATGCCGAGATCACCGGAGGAAGCTTTCGCGTCGGCAGGACTGTCGTCAGCCACCGTCGTGATCGTGAAATCGGTGAGATTGGGTTCGATGAGTCGCATCGAATCCCCGCGCCAGTCGTAGGCACCCTGAAAACGGGCGAGCGTCAGGGTCGTCCCGTTGATCGAAAACGAAACGTCTTGAGCATGAACGGTCTCAGCCACAATGTCGACGGGCAGGGCAAGGCGAGTGTTTTTTTCAATATCAGCCTCAGGCTCGTCGTTCCCCGTGTCTGTGACGGCTATCGTCAGGCCTTTCACATCCAAACGCTTCAATCGGACTTCGCCGGACAGAAGAGCTCTTAAGGAGAGTTTCGCTTCGGTTTCGTCGGCCTGAAGGCTGAAACCCTCGGTCGCCAAACGAAAATCGGTGAGTTTCAAATCCGAGAGTGTCCCGGCCACGCTTCCTACCGTCATCATGGGGAGAACACGTGTGAGACCGGTCACGAGCACCGAGGTTCCTGTTTCCGTCAACATGAGCCAAGCCGGGGTGGCGACGGCCAATCCGAGGAGCGATCCGCTCAGCCAAAGTGCGCGGCTGGTCTTTTTCGTCTTCTTTTTTATTTTTGTTGTCGTCATCAGAGTTCGGCTCCCAAACCGATCAGAATTTGGAAATCATCCGCCGATTTGTCGTTCAAGGGGAAGGCGAGGTCCAGTTTCACGGGACCGATGGGCGAAAGCCAGCGGACGCCGAAGCCGGCCCCTTCTTTCACGTGACTTTCTTTAAAGTCGTGCACGGCTTCACCTGCGTCATAAAAGAGCGCAGTCCACCATTTACCCGTAATGTTGTACTGATATTCGGCCGAAGCGGTTAAGAGTGCCTTGGCACCCGTGAGACTTCCTTCCTCGTTTTTAGGCGAAATGGATTTGTATTTATAGCCGCGAATGCTTCTGTCGCCGCCCGCGAAGAATCGCAAATCGGGCGGTACGTGGTCAAAGTCGTCGGTTTCAATGTAACCGGCCTGAGCACGTACGATAAAGCGGTGCTTTTCGCTGTAGGTACGAATCCAGCTTTGCTGCGTCTGAACAATCCAGAAGGAGGCGTCGCTTCCGATGTCTTTCGCGGCAAAATCCAAGGAATAACGTTGCGAATCGGCCCAATAGGGCATGGCACCGCCGCGGGAACGAATGCGCGAGAAGCTAATGCCGGGGTAGATAAGAACGGTCGAATGACTTTCGGCAGCCTGAGTAAATTTGTCGTAGGACGTGCGAAGACGAACGGAACGCTGCCAACCGCTATCAAACTCCCACCAGCGTGAAAGCGTGAAGCTCGCGGTATCGGCATCGGTGTCGTTCAAGTCCGTGTGCTTGTAGCCCCCTTGAAGAAGCCAATACTCTTCGAGAGGATTTTCTTTGACCGGAATGCGGTAGGTCGAATCGAAGGCCGGTTCTTCTTTCGAGATTTCGCTCGATAAACTCAGCCGATGTCCGAATCGGTTGACCCAGGGCTTTTTCCACATGATTCGTGCGCGGGGACCGATGTCCGTGGCATAACCCAAGCCCATTTCAATACTGTTGGCTTTTCGGGGGGTGAGCGTGGTGTTAACCGGCAACCGGTGTTCGGGGTCGATCTGTGCAGCCTCAAAGTCGGGTACGACAAGGAAGGTCTCAAACCAGCCGGTGTTGGACAAGCGGCGCGAGAGTTCGGCCAGGACTTCGGCATCAAAAGGTTCGCCGTCTTTAAAGGGGACGATATTCTTCAAATAGTCAAGTTCGATCTGCGAACCTTCAAAGGTGGCGTTTCCAAAGCGGTAACGCGAACCCGAGGCAAAATCGATATCCCAGAAAGCTTCTCGGCGATTGAGTGCAACGCCCAACTGGCTCTTGACGAACTCCGCATCGAAATAGCCTTTTTGCGCGGCCAAATTGGAAAGTCCGACTTTGAATTTGTCGAAATCGTCGTGGTTAAGCCTCGTGCCTTTGGCGGGGAGGGTTTCAAGATGGCGAATAAACGCCGGATCGTTTTGAGCTTCGCCCGTAATGCGGATGTCGGTTTCCGCGACGGTCACGGGGGTATCGAGCTTCACGGACACCTGAAGCGGCACTTTGCCGTTCACTTCCTTTTTCGTCGTCAGCGTCAGGGTGGGGCGGTAGTAGCCCAGTGCGCGCGTGGCGGTTAAAACCGCTTTCTCAACACGGGCACGGTCGGTTTGACTTGACGTCAGCCCCGATGACTGCAACCAGGCCAATTGGGCGCGAATATTATTTGCGACGTCTGAAGGCAAGCGGTTTGCGTCGATCAAAGCGGGAACCAAAATCGGATCGACAGGAGGTTTGACCGCCGTCGGATCGGCCTTTTCCAAAGATGTGTTTGTCCCAGCAAAGAGGGTTGTACTCAAGAAAAGCAGCGGGAAAAGGGCGAGTCGGCGCATGGTAAAGCAACAATTGGTCGGAAAAAGAAAATGTCGTCCTTGATGTTCTCAGAAGTTTAGCTCGAAGCACCCGATCGGGTTGTAAGAAATAGAACAAAAGTTGTTTACGTGATGCGGTGAATTGTGCATTTTCCAAGAAGCGAGGGAAAACAATTAAAACGCTAGACGTACAGACTTGTTACAATAGCGTCATTTCTAGGAATCCGCCGATTCTTCCGAACGGTGCTCCCCGCTTCGGCACAATGCAACCGAAGGCCGAGTGAAACGTTGCGACACCCAATCGAGAAAGGTGTCAGAGGAACCTGTTGGTGGGCTTCGAGATTTTCTTACCCAACCTCAGACGAACACACTCATGAAGCATTCGGATATTTGGGTGATTGCCGTGATATACGCGGTATCACTCCTTTTCTTCGTGATGACCATCGATTTGCCTCCCGATGCGCAAACCTATCCGATGGGTCTCATTGTTGCCCTCGCGGGATTCAATACCCTCTTTTTCATTCAGTGCTTGTTCCGCGCGATCAGGACGGGCGGAATCAGGTTCGTCAACGACTTCCCCGAACTCTTCAAGGGAATGCTCGTCGGTCAGTTCGCCTTTGTTTGTGCGGGCTGTTTTATTTTTCTCTGTCTCGTTTATGCGGTCGGCTATTACTTGGCATCGGCCCTTTATCTTGCCGGTACCTTGGCTTTCTTCAAGGTTCCGGGCAAGTGGATTGCACTGACGCTCGTTACCCTCGTGGTGCTTGTCTACGCAGTCTTTACGATGTTCCTCAAAGTGCCGCTTCCGGTCGGCATGCTTTTTGCCTAAGAGGAGACGGAGAACATGTTTGAAACACTGTCTTTGATGGGAGCGGGCTTTGTCAACGCGCTCTCGCCGATCAACATCATCGCGATGCTCTTGTCGACGGCTTTGGGGATTACGATCGGATGTCTCCCAGGGCTCTCCGCCGCTATGGGCGTGGCTCTTCTTTTGCCCGTCACCTTCGGGATGGATCCTGCAACGGGCTTGATCGTTTTGGGCGGCATCTATTGCGGTGCCATTTTCGGCGGTTCGATCAGCGCCATTCTGATTCATACGCCGGGCACGCCCGCTTCCGCCGCAACCGCTATTGAAGGTTATCAGCTGACGCTTCGCGGACAAGCCGCACGTGCTTTGTCGGTAGCCTGCTTTGCCTCTTTTGCCGGCGGTCTTCTCTCTTGTATTTCCCTTTACTTCCTCTCGCCGATTTTGGCAGAACTCGCCATGCAGTTTAAGAGCCCGGAATATTTCTGGCTCTCGATCTTCGGTCTCACCGTTATTGCAGGCGTTTCCTCCAAGTCCCTTTTGAAAGGCCTGATTTCGGGGGTCTTGGGGCTCTTGTTGTCGACGATCGGGATGGACCCGATGGAAGGTGTTGAACGTTTCATGTTCAATCAGCCGACGCTTTATTCAGGGATTAACGTTACCTGCGCGCTCATCGGTCTCTTCTCGATGTCTCAGGTTTTGATCCTTGCCGAACGGAAGATCGTGCAGCGTGCCAAGGCGGTCAAATTCGAACGTCTCGGCATTTCGAAGGAAGATGTGAAGCGCATTGCTCCGACTGTAACGCGCTCCTGGATTATCGGTAACCTGATCGGTATCTTGCCGGGTGCGGGTGCTTCCATTGCCTGCTTCGTGGGTTACAACGAAGCCAAGCGCTTCTCGAAGAAGAAGGAAGAATTCGGTAACGGTTCCATTGAAGGCGTTGCCGGTTCCGAAGCGGCCAACAACGCCGTGACGGGCGGTTCTCTTATTCCGACTCTCACCTTGGGTATTCCCGGCGAAAGCGTGACAGCCGTGTTGATGGGCGGTTTGATTATTCACGGTCTGCAGCCCGGCCCCGAACTCTTTACGACCTATGCCGGCATGACCTATACCTTCTTTGCCGGTTTCGTCTTCGTGCAGTTCTGCATGCTCTTTGTCGGGATGCTCGGCTGCCGCGGCTTCGCGCAGATTGCACGTTTGTCCGACGCCATTTTGATTCCGTCGATCTTCATCTTGTGTGTGGTCGGTTCCTACGCCATTCACAACAACTTCACCGAAGTCATCATTATGTGCATCTTCGGCGTGATCGGCTACTTTGTCCGTCGCTTCGGTCTGAATGCGGCCGCCGTTGTACTGGGGCTCATTCTGGGGCCGATCGGCGAAAACGGTTTGCGTCGCTCGCTGATGCTTTCCGACGGCGACTGGACGGTTCTCTTTTCCACCCCGCTTTGCTGGGTAATGATCGCGCTTTGCGTGTTCGGTATCTTGAGCCCGATTTTGATGAATCGCTTTGAAGAAAAGCAGATTCAGGATGCTCAAAAATAGTTTTATTTCGAAGGGGAGGTCCGGCTCACGGACAGCCCCTTTTTCACACTCGACCAAGGAGTTTTCACCGATGAACAAGAAACTTTTAGCGATTGCCGCCGCTGCAGCCATGGCTCTCCCGACGATGTCTTTTGCCTGGGCCCCCACGTCCGACATTAACGTTATCGTCGCTTACAAGGCCGGTTCCGGTACAGACCGCGGCGCTCGCGTGCTCGCTGAAGGCGCTCAGAAGTATGTGGGCAAGACGCTCATCATTAACAACCTTCCGGGTGCCGACGGTAAGATCGGTTGGACCACGTTGGTGAACGCCAAGCCTGACGGTCATACGATCGGCTTTATCAATCTGCCGACCTTCACGACGATCGCCACCCAGAAGGGTGCTCCGTTCACGACCGCCAAGGTTGTTCCGCTTGCCAACCACCTGATGGAAACCTCCGTTGTCGTGGTTCGCGCCGACAGCCCCTACAAGACCTTGAAGGAACTGGTCGACGCTGCCAAGGCGAACCCGAAGCTTCGCGCTTCTACGAACGGTGTGAAGGCCTCCAACCACACGGCCGCCCAGCTTCTCGCTTCCACCGCCGACTTCAAGTACAAGGCTGTTCCTTACGGCGGCACGGCCGACCAGTTGCTCGCTTTGCGTCAGGGTGAAGTCGACTTCTCCTGCGCCAAGGTTGCAGACATTGCTCCGCTCGTTAAGGGGGACAAGGCTGAACTCCGCATCCTCGGCGCTTTCGACACGAAGCGCATCGCTGCTTACCCGGACGTTCCGACGCTCGGCGAACTCGGCTACTACGATCAGTGGTACGGTTCCGCTCGCGCGCTTGTCGCTCCGGCCGGTACGCCTGACGATGTGATCGAATTCTGGGTTGATGCTCTCAACAAGACGATGCACGATCCGGAACTCGTCGAAAAGCACGAAAAGGCCGGCATGTCCTTGCAGTATATGGACAATAAGGAACTCGGCGAACTCATCAAGGCTCAGGAAGTCTTCTGCCGCGACGTGATCTCCAAGCTCTACAAGTAATCCCGTGGGGATTTGAGAAGCGACCTTAGGTCGATTTTCTCTACCGGAGACTAGAAAAGCCCCGACTCTTTCGAGCCGGGGCTTTTGCTATTAATCTGTTCCTCTGTCCCATAGAGTCACTATGACGGAGATGACATCGCCAACGTTCGAGGCGTTTATTGAGCGAATCTCAACACGGTTATCAGGAATCGCCTTGCGGCGAAGTAGTGCTCACGGATTTTTGTGCCGGCAGAGTCGTTTGATCAACCTGTCAAGGCTTTTATTTATACGTCGGAGATGGATCCCAAAAAAAGAGCGGACTTCCGATCTGCTTTCGAAAGTCCGTTCGTCTGTTTCGAAAGAGGAAAGACAATGGCTGTTAATTTTCGAACGTTCCCTTAACGACGATTTCGCCGTTTCGCATCATGACCTTGCTACGGGCCACAACGTATTTCAATTCGAAATTGGAGTCAAAGAGAAGCGCATTGCCGCAGGCACCCTTGGCGATCACACCCTGGTCAGGAAGGCCAAGCGCCATACCGACGTTCTTCGTGGCTACGGGGAGGGCCTTTTCAATCGGGACGTTGTAATCGCAAATCATGCGCTTCACTTCCTTGAGGTTGCCGGCAACGCCGCCGACACCGAGACCTACCATGATGCCGTTTTCATCAAAGCGCGGCACAGAACCGTGGCCGTCGGACGATACCGTGATGTGCGTGGGATCAACGCCCGAGTCGAGTGCTGCCATGACGGCAAGAGCAGCATTTTCAAAGCAGCAGGATGCACCGGTCGTAATGTCGATCCAGCCGCCTTTCTTTCCGAATTCAATGGCGGAATCGAAAACGTGACGGATACGGCCGCAATGGGTCGGACGAATGTGACGAATCGGGAAGCCGCGGGCTACGATCTCGTCGTACATCTCGAATGCGCCCGGAATATTGCCCGAGTGAATGTGAAGGAAGCCGATCTTGCCGGCGATCATGCCGGCGACGCGAATATCGGTTAAGAGATGAAGGACTTCCAGAGTCGTCGGGAAGGAGCTTCGATGGTCGCCGAGTGCAATCTTGACGCCGAGTACTTCCGGAATCATGAAAATGTCGTTGGCAACGCAATCCGTGAGCGAACTGACCGGATAGTGGTAGCTCGACGTGTGCATCCAAGCTGAAATCCCTTCGGTCTTCAAGGCTCGAACCTTAGCAAGTAGGTTCGGCAGGGAACGCGTCAGATAATCGGTCCCGGAAAGGCCGACAATGGAAGTCGTCCCGCAGGCGACGAGTTCGGAGAGAACGAGTTCAGGCGTTCGCGTAGCGGGGCCGCCTTCGCCGCCGCCACCCGTGATATGGATATGCTGATCGAAGAACCCCGGCGTCATGATCATCCCCTTGGCATCGATGACTTCCGTATTGGGTAACCAGGCCGGCAACTCTTGACCGATGGCAACGATTTTTTCCTCAACCATCAATACGTCCTGTACACCGAGGTCTTCAGGCGCGAATACGTGAGCATTTCTAATTAATAAAGCCATTTTTTCTCCGAACTTGAAATGGGCAACTATGAACATGATACCGATGCTCGAGACCGAAGAAAGATCGGGAAAGTACGGGCAATCTCCGTTTTTTGTATCTTGTATCCTGATTTCTTAAGAAAATTAGTCTGTTTTGACGATCGAATAACGATGCGGACGTTAAGGAGGTTCTCTTGACTTTATAAAACATACCGTCCGGTCGGTTTACTTTCTCCGAAATGCTACTCTCCCTAAGAACTGACGGTATTTCAATGCGATGTTGGGGAAAAGGGGAAGATGTGGTTGCGTTATAACAAACGGAATGAACTGTTTGTTCAGTCTCGCATAAAATCCGCTTTGGCGAGTGATTGGCCCTTTATGAGAGACGCTCGCAAACTCCTCTCGCAGAAGGAACTTAGTGCCGTTCAAACATTGATCGACTGGAGAAACCTGAAGAATAGGAGAAAACAAAGATAAGTTCTTCAAAGATGCAAAATTTTTTTGTTTGATGAATTTTTTTGGGTGGTTTCTGAAATCCCTTCTCTCAGAATGAATTTCAGTGATACGGATTGGAAGGGTACAAAACGGTAGGATAGGAACCAAAAGGTGCCTTCTTCCCAAAGCTGTAATAAATTCTTAAGATTACGCTCGCATTGGGTTCCCCCCAATGTTTCAACCTGTCTTTTTAGTCCGGAGAACGTTATGGCTATCGGATGGTCCAAGGACGGAGCTGTCCAAGATCAAATCGAAGATTCCATCCAGGATGAGATCCTTCGTGCCCAGTCAAAGCTTTATACGGGTGAAAGTCGCAAATATTGCGAAGAATGTGGTGAAGAAATTCCAGAGGCCCGTCGATTGGCGTTGCCCGGTGTGAGACTCTGCATTCGGTGTCAGGAAGAAGCGGACAAACATGCAAAACGCTTCGAACTCTACAACCGCCGCGGCAGTAAAGACAGTCAATTGAAATAAGTAGGGCCGATCCCGCCCCCTAATCGAAACCCCCGTTTACCCCTCAAACCAGCTATGGATAAAACGATGAAGACTTGGCGACATACTCTGCTTGCGCTCTGCATTATGGCGCTTCCGCAGATGTCTGCCGCAGCGTTGACCCAGAACGCTGAGCAGTCGGTTGACTCTAAGACCGCTGTTGCCGCACATTTCCCTGCTGAAAATCAGAATTGCTTGACCTGTCACCAGGGTATCGAACCGGCTCGTCCGTTCGAGTCCCAGATGATGAAGGACATCATGGCCGAAGGTGCCGCTCTGGGCGACGCTAACGGTTGTGTGGTCTGTCACGCCGGTACGCCGACTGAAACGCAGGACAAGACGAAGGCCCACCAGGGCGCTCCCAAGGGTTCTAAGCTCTCCGGCTTTACGGCTACCCCAGGTGCTCTGCAGGTTTCTGCCAACACTTGCGGCTCCTGCCACGCAGAACACAATTACGCGATCGAACGTTCGCACATGAACACCGACGCAGGCAAGATGAAGACCATCATGACCTCGTTCGGTATCAATGCCGATAACGCCGATCACGTTTACGGCGACCATGCTGTCAGCGACCCTGACGGTATGACGCCGATTTTCGGTACGGATAAGTACAAGGCGTACATGCTCGATATGGCCAAGAAGTTCCCTGGCCAGTACCCGTCCGAATTGAAGGGCGTACCGCAGACGGACCTCGAACGCTTGAAGGAAATGCCTGAAGAGGCTGCCTTCAACTATCTTCGTAACTGTAACGCCTGCCACTTGAGCAACAAGGGCTATCAGGATCGCGGCCACTTCCGCGGTATGGGTTGCGCGGCTTGCCACACGCTCTACAACAACGAAGGCCACTACGAAGGCGGTGACAAGTCCATCGCCAAGAACGAACCCGGCCATATCATGACGCACGCCATGCAGAGCTCCCGCAAGTCCGCGAGCACTGTCAACGGCACGCAGATCTCCGGTGTTCAGGTCTCTACCTGTGCGTCCTGCCACACGGCCGGCCGCCGTATCGGCTTCTCTTATCAGGGCTTTATGCCGCTCGGTCACTCCGACAACCGCGGCCCGTTCGATGAAAACGGCAAACCTCAGGAAAAGAACGCCGGTTACGTCTATAAGTACATCCGTAACGATGCTCACCACCGCATCGAAAAGGACGGCAAGACGGTAACGGGTCTTCTCTGTCAGGACTGCCATACGTCGAATGCCATGCACGGTAACGGCAATATCGGTTCTACGACGCTTGCTACGATCGAAATCGAATGTTCCGACTGTCACGGTTCTACGCAGAAGTTCCCGTGGGAACTCCCGCTCGGCTTCGGTGACGAATTCGGTAAGGATTTGACGAACGCTCCGGCTCGCGGTCTTTCCGATCGTCCGATGGACGTAACCGAAAAGTTCGGTATGGTCTATGACAAGGAAGACGGTTATCTCCTCTCTTCCCGCGGTAACCCCCTGGGTAACGTTGTTCGTCGCGGTGACAAGGTTATCGTTCACTCCGATGCCGGCAACGACTTCGAAGTGCCTGTCCTCAAGACGATGGCTGAGGAAAATTCCTGGAAGAACCCGGAAAAGGCCTCCGTTGCCATGGTCCGTGTTGAAAAGCACATGGAAAGCCTCGAATGCTACGCCTGTCACTCGACCTGGGCTCCGCAGTACTACGGCTATAAGTCCGTGATGGACTTCTCCAAGAAGACGGTTGACTGGATCGGTTCCGCCGAAGTGGTTGACGATCAGAAGCGCACCGCCGACTCGACCGGTAATCCGGTCATGATGCCGGGTGCTGAAGTTACGGGTGACTACTCTCACGTTCGTTGGGAAAATCCGCCGCTCGGTATCAACGGTGAAGGCCGTGTGTCTCCGCTCACCGGTGTGATCCAGATGGTGTCGACCGTGATCGGTCCGGACGGTAAGACCATTGTGTCGAACCGCGTGGCCAAGACTTCCGACGGCATGAATGCCATGGAACTCGCTCCGCTCCAGCCGCATACCGCCTCTCGCAATTCCCGCGACTGTACGGAATGCCACGGTAACTCCGTTGCTGCCGGCTACGGTATGGAAAAGGGTGAACACGATGCGCAACCGGAAGAAGTCCGCTTCGCCGACGTTGTTGATGCCAACGGTCAGAACGTCTCGAAGTTCACGAAGGAACAGATCCACGCTATCAAGGGTCTTCACGGTGACTTCATGGCCATCCTGAACAAGGACGGCAAGCAGGTTCAGCTGGTTGACTCCCACTGGCCCGACTCCATGCCGCTCACTCCGCACCAGCGTGAAAAGCTTGTTCGTACGGGTACCTGTATCGCCTGTCACCAGGACATTCCTGACGGTTCGATCCCGATGGTTATGCTCCAGCAGATCGGTAAGGTTGTCGGTATGGAATTTGCTTCTCCGGAAGCTCACGACAGTCTCCTTTGGCAGAACAACCTCCTCATCGCCTGGATTAAGGCTGTGGGTATCGTGATGGGTGTTCTTGCTCTGATCGGTCTGCCGTTCTTCCTCCGCTGGCGTCGCAATCGCAAGAACGCTGCGAAGTAAGAGTCTGACTGACTAAGTCCTAACGGGCGCTTCCTAAAAAGGGAAGCGCCCGTTTTGTTTATCGCGATCAGACCGTGCAGAAGGAACAAAGTTAAGGAAGAAAGGTGTGCCGTTGAACAATAGGTTGGAAGCGGTCAGAAGTTTTCTGTTGATCAGCAAACAAAGAAGCACGCGCTATCACTCAATAGAGTTGATGTCGCGGGCTTTTTGCATGTTTGGGTTCAGATGAGTTTCAGTCGCCACCAGGAGGCCATAATCTCTTTTGCCGTATAGGCAGCAAGGTTGCCGGTACAGCGGTCGTCAAAAAGAACGCCGTCGGCCGTGAGAAGGGCGGCTTCCTCCGGAGTCCGACCGTTCAAAACCTCTTCAACGAGCCAGGAGTGTGATCCGAAATAATCGTCCAACACGTCGGCCTTTGTCACGGGGATGCCGTTGCGGGCGAGCTCTTCTTTGATGCCTTCCGAAAACCATGGTACGTCGTGGCGAAGATCGGCATCGTCAATCCAGGCGGCTATCTCACGATCGACAATCGCCTCGGCATCCGACGGGAGACTGCCGGCTTCCTCGAGCCAAAAGCTCAGGATTTCAGCTTTAACGGCTGCGAGTGACGGACAGTTCTCGAGATAGTCGAATCGGCAGCTGATGATGTTGGGAAAGTCGTCAGTGAAGTTCATGGTGGAAGAAAAAGAAGAAAAGCCGCACGCCGAAAAGGCGAGCGGCTAAAAGATCAGACAATTCGATCACATTCCAGCTTTTTGTAATCTGGCGAAGTTGCGGCAGGCCATGCCGAAACCGCCCGAGCAGGCATCTCGGTAGAAAGTCTTTGCCAGAGAGAGGTCGCGCCCCACACCTTCGCCCGTTTCATACATCAGCCCGAGATTGTTCTGAGCCGAAGGGAAATCCTGAGCGGCCGACTCACGATACCATTCAATCGCTTTCGCGCTGTCTCGTGCAATGCCGGTGCCGTCTGCATAGCAGAGACCGAGGTTGTACTGCGCTTCGGCAATCCCGTTTTGAGCGGCACTCAAATACCAGTGGGCTGCCTTGACATCGTTTTTCGCTACACCTTCACCGAAGCTGTAGGCATTGCCGACATAGAACTGTGCCATGGGATTGCCTTGACGAGCCGAGCGAATCAGCCAGCGGAAGCCCTTCTGCTGGTTTTGTTTCACTCCTTCTCCCAGAAAGTAGGCGCGACCGACGGTGAGCTGAGCTTGACTGTTACCGCTTGCAGCCATTTCAAGAAGCATCGGATCGAGACCCGAAGCGTAAGCCGGAGTAACGGCGAGAGAGGACAATAGAGCTAAAGCGATCGAAGCGTTTTTGAGTTTGGCAATGAAAGAAACGGCAAACATGATCTAGCACCTCGCAACGAATAGAGCAGCGACGAAACAGACTGACGGTTAGCGAATAAGCTGACGCCCGATGCTGACGACAACACCCTGAATGCGGAAATCTTCAAGGCATTCGGGACGAATGATCGGGTAGGCCGGGTTCTCCGGATGAAGTTCCGGAAGACCGTCGACCATCCGAAGCGTCTTAACCGTGAGGCCGCCGTCCACATAAGCGAGGACGATCATGCCCGAACGCGGTTCGATCGACTGATCGATAAAGAGCTTGTCACCGTCAACGATGCCTGCATTGACCATCGAGTCGCCGCTTGCCGTCACGACAAAGGTATTTTTTTCGTTGTGCATGAAGTAGCGTGACAGGTCGAACTTATCTTCGGCAAAGTCGAGAGCCGGGGACGGATAACCGCAGGAAGCGTTCATTTCAATTTCCGGAGCCGTGACGGTCGCTGCCGAGGCCAAGGTTTCGAACGTCGGAAGGACATTACTTTCGGTCTTGGCGGGATCTACCGTCAGGAATTCGGTCTTCTTGGCTTCGAGATCGATGTAGTGCTGTACGGCCTTGCGAATATATTTACCGCCGCCTTTGCTCTTACACGCGGCGATCAGTCCCTTGGGCATGCGGATGTTGTAATTGGCGAGCGGCTCGTCATCGAGACGTTTGCGGCCGGCACCGGCGCGGGCACCGCCCCAGCCTTTATGATTTTCGGTCATGAGGAATTTCTCCCTGTTTGGTTACTTGAAATAGTAATGCGAAATCAAGAAAAAGTCAAGCGTTCGGTATCCGGCTAGGTGCAAAAGGCCACTTTTTGAGGGCAAAAGTCACTTTTCGCAAGTCTTCGCGCAAAACGAAAAGATCGGAGAACTGCGGTTTAGAGCATAAAAACTGTCGAAACGAGTGGTTTTATGCC
Source organism: Sutterella sp. (assembly GCA_020025965.1). GTDB lineage: Bacteria > Pseudomonadota > Gammaproteobacteria > Burkholderiales > Burkholderiaceae_F > Sutterella. Next base: position 11,919 of record JAHHRG010000004.1, on the reverse strand, counting down.
CTAAAAACTGCAAAAACGTGGAAAAAAGCGTTCATGGGCTGCTTTGGGTCGAAAATGCCCAAGAGGATCGTCCGCCAACTAAATCAAACGATAGGTGAAAGTACGCCGATGGGGAGGGGATCTTTGACGACGATCGGAAAAGTGTCGGAGTTTTCCGTTCGTTCTGATCGCAGACAAAGAAAAAGCGATCGCTTCTGTGGATGAAACGATCGCTTTGAAGTGAGAAGAACAGCCGAAGCTAAACCCCGGCGTTTTCTCGATCAGTCTTAGTCACGACTGATGAGGTAGTTGTCGAGATCTTCACCGTTATCCAATACGGAAAGAACCCAGTGAGGCTTACGGCCTCGGCCGGACCAGAGTTCTCCGTCCGGACCGCGATACTTCGGTTTGACGATACCGCGATTGCGGCGAACGCGAGATTCGAGCGTGGAACGCAGGCTGGGCCAGCGGATTTCTTCCGGACGAATACCGAGACGGTCAACGATTTCCTGAATCGTGCGAACGCCCTTCGAGTGAAGCAGCAAACGCTGCTGTTCGAGGTCGGTTTCCTTGTCGGCGATGTCCTGAAGATTTTGTTTGAATTCAGAATCGATCATGTGGGCTCTCCGTTGCGGAAGCTATTTGTGCCTCCTTTATTTATTTGACGGATTTTAAATCGTTCTAAAAGAAAATGTCAATATATGAATATGCCATAAGTTACACATTGTAAAATGAAGCTCATTGTAGCACGTGCGTTTTGGAAGTTTTATAAGAAATTTATGTGTAACTTAGTCGTGAGTTATCTTCCAATTGATAATCATTCTCAATTGTTAAACGTATAAAACAATAAGAAATGTTCCTTCAGTACACACAAAAAAAGCGAGGTTCGTAAGGACCTCGCTTTTTGTCAATGTGCTTTTTTGACCTTGCCTCAAGAAAGTTCGGTTGAGGATATTTCTCGGGACTTAACCTGGGTGTCTCAGTCGGCCGTCAGTTCGGCTTCGCGCTCCTTTTCAAGCACGTAGCCGTAGGCACGCTTACGGCCATCAGCATCTTCGTTGATGTAAACGCCCTGAAGTTCAGGCGAGAAGCCCGGGAAACGATTGATCCCTTCTTCAAGCGCCAAGAAGTACTTCAGAACGGAGTCGCCCCAAACTTCACCCGGCACGACGCAAAGAACGCCCGGCGGATAAGGAAGCGCACCTTCGACAGCCACGCGGCCTTCGGCCTTATCAAGGGCCACCAGTTCTGCGTTGCCGCGAATGAATTCGAAGTGAGCCGTCTGCGGTTCCAGCGCACGCTTCGGGAAGTGAGCTTCTCGGAACATTTCCTTCTGAAGGACCTTGACGTTGCCTGCCTTGTAGAAATCGTGCATTTCCTGACAAAGTTGGCGGATCGTGTAACCGCGATAACGAGCTTCGTTCGCCTTATAAATGGCGGGGAGCACTTCTTCCAACGGCAGATCGGCGTCGATCGCCGCTTCAAAGCGGGCAATTTGAGCCACGAGATGATCCATCTTGGCGGCATCTTCGGCCGGGGTCATCAGGAAGAGAATGGAATTCAAGTCGCACTTTTCGGGCACAACACCGTTTTCACGCAGGTAGTTGGCGAGAATAGTGGCGGGAATACCGAAGTCTTCGTAGTGACCGGTTTCGGCATCGATGCCGGGGGTCGTGAGCAAGAATTTGCAGGGATCGACGAATTACTGGTTCTTGCCGTAGCCTTCAAAGTTATGCCACTTGGCACCGGGCTCGAAGGCAAAGAACTTGAGATTGTGAGCGATCTCTTCCGTCGGGTAGCTTTCCCAGGGCTTGCCGTCAACCGTCGCGGGAATGAAAGGACGGATGTAACGGCAGGCGGCCATGAGCTTCTTGCGGGCATCGATTGCAACGCGCACGCAGTCGTCCCAAAGACGACGGCCGGATTCGCCTTCGTGCATCTTGGCATTGACGTCAAGTGCGGCGAAAAGGGCATAGAAAGGAGACGTGGACGCGTGCATCATGAAGGCATTATTCAAACGCTTGTGCGGGCAGAAGCGCTTCTGTCCCTTGATGTGCGCATCCTTCTTGTGAATCTGCGAGGTCTGCGAGAAACCGGCCTGCTGCTTGTGAACGGACTGCGTTACGAAGATACCGGGATCGTCGGGACCGAGTTCGAGGAGAAGCGGCGAGCAGTCCTTCATCATCGGGATGAACTGTTCGTAACCGACCCAAGCCGAGTCAAAGAGGATGTAATCACAAAGGTGACCGATGCGATCGACAACCTGACGGGCGTTATAGATCGTGCCGTCGTAAGTGCCGAGCTGAATGACGGCCAAGCGGAACGGACGTTTTGCGTCGGCCTTCTTGGGAGCAACAGCTGCCACGCGTTCGCGCAGATACGTTTCGTCAAAGCAGTGTTCGTCAATGCCGCCGATAAAGCCGTAGGCATTGCGGGCCGTTTCAAGATAAACGGGAGTGGCACCGGCTTGCAAAAGTGCGCCGTGGTGATTGGATTTATGGTTGTTACGGTCAAAAAGCACCAAGTCGCCCGGAGCGAGGAGGGCGTTCAACACCACCTTATTGGAGGCGGACGTTCCGTTCAGAACGAAATACGTCTTGTCGGCGTTGTAAACCTTGGCGGCCGCTTCCTGAGCTGCACACGGAGCACCTTCATGAATCAAAAGGTCGCCCATCGAGACGTCGGCATTGCAAAGGTCGGCACGGAAAATGTTTTCACCGAAGAATTCGGCGAATTCGCGACCGGCCGGGTGACGGCGGAAGAAAGCGCCGCCCTGATGCCCCGGGCAGTCGAACTGAGCGTGGCCCTGACGGACATATTCTTCGAGCGAACCGAAAAAGGGCGGGAGAAGACCGTCTTCGTACTTCTGAGCGGCTGCATCGATCTGACGGCCGTAAAGGCCGGCATCAGAGGCTTTGTCGTCAATGACGGACACGACGTCGCGGAAAAGCGCCGTCGGGAGACTTTCCATATCGTTTTTCACGATGACCGGAATATTGAAAGCGTGGGCCTTAACGTCGGCCAAGAGACCGGCGGTGGCTTCCGAAGCAGTCATGACTACGGCGGAGACTTGCGTCAGATCCGCGTCGGCAAGATCGACAACCTTGCGCGTCGAGTCAAAAGCCTGACGGGTGGCCGGCGTGGCGGCAATATGGAGTTTTCTCATGGCGGATAATTTCTCAGAAAGGGACAATCGGATCGAGCTGTAAGCGATACCGCTCAATCCGTCAAGTTTAGTGCGAATGACGGGATGAAGAAAGTCCCGACGGTCATGATCAGTCGTTTTCGGCTTTGAGGGCGCGATTCATGAGTTCGGCAGCGACCGTACGCGAGTCGGCGTGACCTGCGAAGATCTTTGCGACGCCTTCGCTGATGTTCATGACAACCTGGTGACGTTCCTTCAACTGCATTGCGGCGTGAAGGGCATTTACGCCTTCGACAACCATGCCGACACGACGGATGGCTTCTTCGGGAATAACACCCTGACCGATCATGTAGCCGCATTTGAAATTACGGCTGTTATTGCTCGAACAGGTCACGATCAGGTCACCGATGCCGGCGAGTCCGCGGAAAGTGTCTTCGTGGCATCCCATGGCAATGCCGAGACGACGGATTTCAGCCATACCGCGGGTAATCAAAGCGGCACGGGCATTGTCGCCGTAGCCAAGGCCGGCAGCCATGCCGGAGGCGAGAGCAATGATGTTTTTGAGAGCGCCGCAGAGTTCCACCCCGTGAATGTCGTCATTCGTATAGACGCGGAAGTTGCCGTTGGCAAAAACTTCCTGAACGATTTTGGCGGTGGCAGGATCGGACGAAGCCGAGACGATCGCCGAAGGCATGTCGCGGATCACTTCCTCGGCATGCGTGGGACCCGACAAAGCAGCAATCTTGAGGGGAAGCTGATCGCCCAATTCGCTTTCGATCACTTCGGACATGGTCAGAAGCGTATCGCTTTCAATGCCCTTGGCTACCGTGACCACAATCTGATCGGGGGTGAAGAATTCGCGTGCTGCGTGGAGCGTCGGGCGGACGTAGACGGAAGGCGTTGCGATGACAACGATGCTTTTACCGACGACGGCTTCTTCGATCGACTTCGTAAAACGCATTTCGTCGGGTAAGCGGATGCCCGGCAAATTCGGGTGGACGCGATCGCGGTTGAGCGTATCGATCTGATCGCCGAGAGCGGACCAAACCGTGACCTCGTGACCGTTTTTCGTGAGAAGTCGCCCTAAAGCGGTTCCCCAAGTGCCGGCGCCCAAAATCCCGATCTGTCGTGTCATGCGAATCCTCAAGTGTCGTTTATCGAATAATCAAAAGGCTGAGTACCTAGTGCCTCAGCCGAGTCTCTTAATTGTAAACGCAAACCCGATAAAAAAGAGCGGGCAATAAGACGGAATCCTTTCAAAACGTTAGAAAAGGAAAAGATAACCCGGCGAGGTCGGCTTTAAGGGATAAAAGAAGGCCGACCGTTCCGGAGAAACTCGGAAGGGCCGGCCCAGCTTCTTTTTAGAAAGAGACTCGCTTAACCGATCTTCTTCAAGGCCATGGCGGTCATAACCTTGACACCGTTGACGAGATACTTCGGGTCAAAGTGCATGTTGCGATCATGGAGACCCGGCGTACAGGCAACCCCGACACCGAAGTAGGCAGCCTTGATGTGCGGACGTTCCTTGGCAAAGAAGTGGAAGTCTTCGCCACCGCCGCCGCAGTCGGGAGAAAGGGCGTCGGCACCCAATTCTTCACGAATGGTATCGGCGACTTCGGCGACCAGGCTTTCGTCATAAACAGCAGCCGGAATAACGACACCGGGTAATACAAACTCGGCTTCGGCCCCGAAGGTTTCGGCAACACCGGCCGTGACTTTACGGATCTTTTCGAGGAGTTCGTCCATCAGTTCGTTCGTCTGAGCGCGAATGTCAAGCTTCAGGACGGCTTCGTCCGGAATGATGTTGGTAGCGGCGGCCGAAGCCTGAATGCTCGTGACTTTGGCGGACCAGGTCATCGCGGGATTGCACTTGATGGCACAAACGCCCATCGTGGCCATGGCAGCCGCTTCGGCACAATTGATGCCGAGATGCGGGCGAGAGCCGTGAGCGGCACGACCCTTGATGTGGATTTCGCCGAAGGTGCTCGCCGAATGACGAATGGCGGCGGCAACGTGACTGCCCGGAATGTCCTGAATCGGACGAATATGGCAGCCGAGCGCCAAATCGACGTCGTCGACAACACCGGTTTTCATGACTTCCAGAGCGCCCCAAAGCGTTTCTTCGGCGGGTTGGAAGAGAATCTTCAATGTCCCGCGCTTCACTTTCCCGATCAGATTCTGAGCGGTCACGAGGAGCATCGCGGAATGCGCATCATGCCCGCAGGCGTGAATGCGTTCGAGCGAACCGTTTTCGTTCTTGAAGGGGAGCGCATCCATATCGGCGCGCAGCATGAGGACGGGACCGGGTTCTTCGCCCTTGACCGTCACCAGCAGGCCCGTTTTGGCAATGCCGCGCTCGACGGTATAGCCCATGGCTTCGAGCTTCTCGGCAATGTAGGCACTCGTTTTTTCTTCTTCAAACCCGAGCTCCGGGGTTTTGTGGAGGTCTTTCCAAACCTCGACGACATCAAGTTTTTCCATGATGTTGATTCTCCTTATTGGTCGGACACGACGTTTCCGTCATGTGGCAGGTCAGCTTAGAAGTGTATGCCAAAACTTCATTGCGGGAATTGTCGGAGTGTTTGAAAGGAGAGAAAATAGCGCCGGAGTGGCAAAAATACAACAAACGAAAATATCCCTTTTTCCCTCTTAGAGAGTGAAAGAGAACGAGTTTCGAGGATTTGCGCTGTAGCCTTCGGTGTTTTCCTTTGGCGCAGATGCGGGCCTTTTGGTATTTTTCGCGAATGCGTTCGATGTCATTCGTTCCCGCTTGGTGAGTCCGAGACTCTTTCGGGATCGGTGGTCGACGTTTTCCTTTTGATATTTCCCTCGGATCTTACGAAGATGAAGAAGTCTCTTACCGCTATTGCCCTGATGGGCGTTTTTGCCGGCGCCAATGCTGCCGACGTTACTTTCTACGGCATTATCGACTACGGTATGTACATGAACCATACCGATGTCACGACGGCTACCAAGAACGTTGACTACGACACCGTCGAACTCAATTCCGGTATCAACGCCGGTCCGCTCTTCGGCCTCGTCGGCGAAGAAGACCTCGGCAACGGCTACAAGGTTTCTTTCAAGCTCGAAAACGGTTTCAACGCCGATGACGGTACATTCGACGGCACCGATAACAATCGTCTCTTTAACCGTGAAGCCGCGTTGACGGTTTCCGCCGATTGGGGTTCTCTCGCTTTCGGCCGTATGGGCGGTGTCGGTTCCTCTTTCGGTACCTATGACCTTACGTTCGCTATCGGCGATTCCTTCGACGGCGGCGACAGCGCTATCTTCGGTATGGTGACGTCCTACCGTCGCGACAATATGGTGACCTACCAGTCCCCGAAGGTTGCCGGTCTTCAGGCGACCGCTCAGTATTCCTTCAAGATGGACAACACTGAAAACGGTAACGAAGGTCACGACAATGCCGACCGCTACGCCGGTTTCGCTTTGACGGGTGACTTCGGCAAGCTCCAGACCGTTTTCTCCTACGATCAGGACATGCTCGCCACCAACACCAAGCGTGACGATGCCAAGATCGTTTCCTTGGGCGGCAACTATGACTTCGATTTCTTCACGCTCTATGCTATGGGCCAGTACTTCGAAGGTGCCAACCGCTTTGTGCCGGGCAATATCGAACAGGCTATCGGCAACTACAAGCTGATTCTCAACGGCGAGGCCTATCACATCGGTGCCGCCACGGTTCTTCCGAACGGCTACCTCCAGGGCGCTCTCTACTACATGGACGCTGAAGTTGATCAGACGAACGACGACTACGAATACATGGGCGCTACGGTTCGCTACACGCACAACCTCAGCCAGCGCACCAGCCTCTATGTCGGTGTCGGCTACGCTGAAACGGACGGCAAGTTCGAAGCCAACGAAAGCCAGGCTTACTTCGGCATGACGCACAACTTCTAATCGGCTGACTTACTGAGTTACTGATTTAAAAGTTTCAAGCGCTCGATTCTCTATGAGGAGTCGGGCGCTTTTTCTTTGCCTGAAGAATCGGAAATGTCGGACGGTCCGAAAGATTCGAAAAGCCGAGGAGACGAGCAGACCGATGACGATCGTCTGTAGAGACGGCACCGATCAAGTTCATCGACGCGATGAAAATTAAGGCGCAAGTCGGAGGCGTATTCGATAGGACGGTCGTCTGACGGATTCGTTTGCATTGGCGTTTCCGGTGCCTTATTGCGCCGGAACGAGGACATTGCTCGCAGAAGGATAGAAAATCATGTGCCTCGAAAAAATAAATTTCGGCAAACTTTTAAAGCTACGCTTACCACGCTAGAGGCTCGGGATTCCGAAAGGGAGGCCGCGGTGGCCAACGGGTAAGCCTAGGCAAATGTGAAATGAAATCGGATCCTGAAAATGAGGATCGTCGCTCAATCGCGAAACTTGCGGGCATAAAAAAACGCGGCTCTTTCCGGCTCGAGGTCGGAAAGAAACCGCGTCGGTTTCGTTTCTTCAGTCGGAAGTTTTCCGATTGGAAAGCTCCGTCAGACGATTAGAAAACGAAGGAGGCCATCATGAAGCCGAACGGGATGGCGGCGAGAAGACCGAGACAGCCCGGAAGGAAGAACGGATGGTTGATCACGAAGGAACCGGACCACTTGCCCATGTAGGAACCCGTGTCGTCGCAAGAAACGGCGAAAGCGGAGGTCGGGTAAACGTTCGTGACGAAGATGCCGGAGACGGCGACGAAGCAAGCCAGGATCATCGGGGCATCGCAGCCGAGAGAGGCGGCAACCGGAACCAACAAAGCGGAAGTTGCACCCTGCGAGAAGAGCAAAGCAGACACGCAGAAGAAAGCCACGGCAAGGAGACTCGGGTACTGCGTCAAGAGGGCGGTAGCCTGTTCCTTAATTTCCGGAATATAAATGTCGATCACCGTGGAGGAGAGCCAGCAGATACCGAGAATCACGATAAGAGATTCGTAACCGCCGTGGAAGATCGAAGATTCCTTGATCTTGGCGAGAGGAACGTCGCAGAACCAGTACATCAGGAGGCCGGCGAAGAGCATCGTGATCACGATAATGTCGCGGGAACCGAGGGTGTGACCGATTTCCTTCTTGAAGAGAAGCATCAGAACAACGAACACAACGCCCAGGAGGAAGATGCCGACGGAGAGAGCGGCACCCTTCGGGAGAGCCTTTTCACGTTCGGCTTCGGAGGACATGCTGACGAGACCGTCCTTCATACGCTGCTGGAAGATCGGATCCTTGGCGAGTTCGACACCCTGGAAAGAGGAGATCAGAGAAGCAACGGCTGCGCCGAAGAGACCGGCCGGAAGAATAACGGCGAGAGCCTGACCGAAGGAAACGCCCATACCTTCAACAACCACGTACATGGCGGCGGTAGCAGCGGAAATCGGGGAGGCGGAAATGGCGATCTGGGAAGCCACAACAGCGGACGTGAGCGGTTGAGACGGACGTACGCCGTTCTGCTTGGCAACTTCCTGAATCACGTTAAGCACGGCCATGGTCGTAAAGCCCGTACCGGAGAAGATCGTGAGAAGGAAGGTGATGCACGGAGCAAGAATATTGATGTACTTCGGATTCTTGCGAAGAATGCTGGAAGCTACGCGAACCATGTAGTCCATGCCGCCGGCAACGTGCATGACGGAGCAGGTGAAGAGGACGGCCATGATGATGAGGATCACGTCGACAGGAATCGGGCCCGGAGGCAGACCCAAGGCAAACACGGCGATGGCCATACCGAGGCCGCCGGCCATACCGACACCGATACCGCCCAACTTGGCGGCATAGATAATGCAGGCGAAAAGAAGGAGGAAGTGAATCCAAACCATTTTTTGCTCCCTAAATTGTTTTTTCTTAATGTATCGAAATGTAGAGTCTGAAAACTCTGCATTTTGGTCCGAGGTTTCCCTGTCTTATAACTGTGAGCGCCGATAGTAACTACCGACAAAGTTAGACGGGTCTGCGAATTGTATAGGAAAGTTACAAATTGGTCGAAAACGGCAGGACTAGGGAAAACCCTGTATGTCGAGACGATGCCCGGTAAAACGGACAACGTCTGATTAACGCCGGCGTCGGTGTTCAATCAGACTTCCGCCGAAAAAGAGAACCGCGGAGAGGGAGAGGCCTGTGATGATTTGCTCGGCACTGCCGTGCGTCCAGAAGGCGGGAAAGGGCAGTTTGAAATAAAGCCCGAGATTGTAGAGAGAAAAAAGAAGGCCGCCCGTCATCGAAGCAAGAGCCCCCGTGGACGTACCGATGCGATCGAACTTGCGGAAAAGTGCGACCATGAGCGGAATGAAGACACCCGTTGTGATCACGTCCGCTGCGAGCCAGGCAATATCGAGGATCGAGCGAATGGAAAGCGCCACAATCAAAGCGATGGCCGAGACGATCACGGTTGCGAGGCGCGAGTAGAGAATCGGACGGTCGGAGGCTTTGCCGAATCCCAGATCCATGGTGAGCGTCAGGGCGGCCGTATTTAGAAGGGAGTCCATCGTCGACATGATGGCGGCGGCAATGCCGACAAAGACAAAGACGCCGAGGACCGGCGACATCAACTGCGTGACAACGGCCGTGACCACGCCGCCTTCGGGAAGACTCGGAAAGATGACGAAACCCGCCATCCCTGTCAAAACCACCATTAAATAAAGCGGAATATAAGTAAAGAACGAAAGCCCGGCCATGCGCTTGGCATCGGTCACGTTTCTCGCCGCGGAAACGCGCTGCCAGATATTGGCCTGAATGGCCCAGGAGCAGCCGAAGGTGATTACATAGATCATGTATTTCGAGAGGCCCTCGGTCATCCCGGTGTAGCCGAGACGGTTTTCGAAGAAGGCTTTCGTTGCAATACCGGCCCAACCGCCTGCGGCATCCATGGCGGTCCAGAAGACGAGAAACGCCGAAATCGTCAGGAAGACAAACTGAATAATGTCGGTGAGCACGACGGCACGAAAACCGCCGAACATCGAGTAGAGAATGACAATGGCGGTTCCGAAAAGGACGGCCTCCTGATAGCCCATGTCGAGATAGGTGCCGAAGAACATCCCGATGCCTACCATCTGTGTGGAGGCGGTGAGGGTCATAAAGAGGAAGATGAGAACAGACAGCGCTTTGCCCGCAGCCGGACAGTGGCGCGCTTGCATCAAAGCCCCCTGCGTGAGGTAATCGAGTCGGCGGATAACTGGCGCTAAAAAATAGATGACCGCCGTTGCGATCAGCACCGGGGCACCGTAATAAATAAAGGCCCCCAATCCGTCCGAATAAGCGAGGTCGGCCGTTGACAGCGCAGAACCCGCTCCCCACCAGGAAGCGACGAAGGTAATCGAGAGTGCCCAGAAGGGAAGTTCGCGCCCCGCGAAGAAATAGTCGAGCTGATTGCGACTTTTCTTTTCCCGCAGCACGGCGATCATCAGAAGGAGAAAGTAAACGGCCAAGCCGATCAGGGCTGTACTTTTCATGTGGATAGGGCGAGGCCGATGCCTCGAAAACGGCCGATCGGCAATGACGAAAAACTCAAGAATAAAAAGCCTTCCTTAGGCTGTCAAGTCCGAAGAATCGGAGACTCTGCCTCAGAGGACAGCGCAAACGGTCGAAAAGATGAAGAAGCCGGAAAGACAGACTAAATATAAAAATGTTTCGAAAAGGCCGAAGAACGACAAAAAGAGGGCGAATTTAGGGAAAAAACCGACACTTGGAAGCCGACTGCGCGGCGGGACGTCGATTTCCCGGCGACACACGGGCGGATAAGAATCCCCGTTGTTCTGCCGATTTTCATGGCAAACGCGATAACACTCGGCTTGAAGAATTCGTCGGGGAAGCGCATACTTTCGCCTTTAGTTCAAAAAAATAATACGGAGTAGGATTCATGGGACAAATTGAGACGCGTCGTCCGGTTGACGCGATGGCTACGGGGTTGGCGGTCTTGCTGTGTTTTACCTGGGGTTTGCAACAGGTAGCCATCAAGGCGGCGGGGCCTGATTTGCCGCCGATTTTGCAGATGTCGCTGCGGTCCTTCTTCTCCTGCCTCCTTTTGATGTTGACGAACTGGCTTTTCCTGAAAGAAAAGTGGAGTCCCGATGTGAAGTGGTATCACTCGGTGATTATGGGTTCGTGCTTTGCCGGCGAATTCTTGTGCGTGGCCGAAGCGTTGCGCTTTACGACCGCTTCGCACGTGGCCGTGCTTCTCTATACCGCACCGCTCTTTGCCGCTGTGGGTCTCGGTTTGAAGCTTCCGGAAGAACGACTGTCTCGCGTACAGTGGATGGGGATTTTGGTTGCCTTCTCCGGAATTGCAATGGCGTTCCTGGTGCCGGCTTTGGTTGGCGGAGAAGCGGTGAGCGACGACGTGGTCTTGGGCGATGCCATCGCTTTGATGTCCGGACTCTGCTGGGGACTTACCACGATTTCGATTCGTGTGACCCCGTTCTCCAATGCGGCGCCGAGCCAAATGCTCTTTACGCAGTTGATGGTCGGTACGGTTATCTTCACGAGTTACGCATTGCTCTCGGGACAGACGGAATTCACGATGACGCCGATCGCTTGGGAAAGCCTTCTTTTCCAAACCCTCATCGTTTCTTTCGCGAGTTACCTGCTTTGGTGCTGGATGCTTCGCCGTTATTTGGCGGCCCGTTTGGGCGTTCTCGCTTTTATGACGCCGATTTTCGGCGTGACGATGGGTGTCGTGATGCTCGACGAAACGATCGACAACTTCTTTATTGTTGGGGCGCTCATGGTTTTCGCAGGGATCTTCTTCGTCCAAGGCGAAAAGTTGATTCATCGCTTCTGGCGCACCCTCTGCGGCAAGCACTAAACGAC
>JAHHRG010000039.1 GCA_020025965.1 Sutterella sp. | reverse complement strand
CAATTATCCTCAGGGCCGCGTCACCGATCACCGCATCAATCTGACACTCTATCGTCTTGATGCCATTATGGACGGCGACCTTGACGAAATCATCACGATGTTGACGGCACAGCACCAAACCGATCAGCTGGCCGCTCTCGCCTAAGAAAGGATTTTTCACTCAATGACGGACGTCAAACGCAACACCATTCGTGCCTTGATTGCCGAAGCTACACCGAAAATCGGCCGATTTGAAGCCAGTATTCTTTTGGCGCACATTATTGAGAAACCCAAGGAGTATTTGATCGCTCACGACGAAGCGGAACTCGAAGACTCGGCCGTCATGACCTTCGATCTTTACGTATCAATGCGTGTCGACGGTATGCCTGTCCCCTATCTCACTGGCAAACAGGAGTTTTTCGGGCGTCACTTCGTCGTTGACGAAAACGTTCTCATCCCGCGTCCGGATACGGAAGTGTTAATCGAACAGGCCTTGATCGTGACGCCCAAGAATCCTCGCGTGATCGATCTCGGCACCGGAAGCGGTTGCATTGCCATTACGATTGCTAAAGAATGCCCTGGTGCCGACGTAACGGCCACGGACTTTTCCGAAAGAGCTCTCGACATTGCCAAAAAAAATGCCGAGAATCTCGACGCGAAAATCCGCTTCCTTCAAGGATCTTGGTGGAATGCGGTACCAAACGACGAAACTTTCGATCTGATTCTGAGCAACCCGCCTTACATTCGTTCCGATGACGAACACTTAGCGAATCTGCAGTATGAACCGCAGACAGCGCTCACCGATGGTGCAAACGGTCTCACCTGTTTGGAAACAATTGCACACGATGCGCTCGCTCGACTCAATCAGGGCGGTTGGCTACTTGTCGAACACGGCTGGGATCAGGGACCCGACGTTGCCGCCCTCTTCCGTCAAGCCGGCCTCGCCGCCGTGCGAACCGTGAAAGACTACGGCGGTAACGACCGAGTGACAATGGGACGTAAAGCTTAACCGGATAAAAAAGCCCGACAACTTTCAGTTGTCGGGCTTTTTTTTGTGACGCCGTTTATTGAAAATGAATCTAAGAACCAGGAGATCTCATCAAAAAGTCGAACCTTTTGCCTCTTGCCCTAAAAAGGTGGCCGACAAGCTCGAAAGAATCCGAACTCATTTTCGACTGAACAATCAGAACTCTCCATAAAAGAAAAAATCCCGCATTTCCTATGATCAATGCGGGATTGAAATGGTGCCCCTTAACTGACTCGAACAGTTGACCTACCGCTTACAAGGCGGTTGCTCTACCAACTGAGCTAAAGAGGCAAGAGTACAGATTATAGCAAAGCTTTTTACTTTACGCGCATCGGACGACGACCCGGAATACGCGGATTTTCTTCCGCAGCTTTTGCAGCCGCATCGGCAGCTTCACGACCTTCGCGAGGAATACTAGGCAACACTTCGAACTGCATTGCAAATTCCTGATGTTCGAGAGGTGTCACAGCAATGATGCGGTTGAGTGGCACCACCACCGTAAAGATTCGATTGTTTTCGCCGAAACGAGCCTGAAAACTCAATTCGTCATCGTCCATCGTGAAATTGTGAATCGCTTCGTCGGACAAATCGAAAATAATGCGACCGTCGGTCACAAACTCTGTCGGAACACTGCAACAGTCGTCAACGGCAACCATCAAATAAGGCGTACTTCCAGTATCACGGCAATACTGGAGAACAGCGTTGATTAGATAAGGCTTCATGGGACGAACGGTCGGCACGAGAAATCCTCTTTGAGCAAAATTGATTACGGGAAAAACGGCCGGCAGAAAAAGATTCAACCGGCCGTTATTGAAGACAGACTGCTTCTTAGCGACGCATCACGCGTTCGGAAGGTGTCATCGAATCAATGAAAGCCGGACGCGCAAAGAGACGTTCCGCATAGGTCATGAGCGGAGCAGCTGCACGCGGCAGTTCGATACCGTAGTGTCCGAGACGCCAAAGAACCGGAGCAAGCGATACGTCAAGGAGTGTGAAGTTTTCACCAAGAAGATACGGCTGTTCCTTCAGGCGATAGGAAACATAGAGAAGGTGTTCACCTAAACGCTTACGGGCCTTTTCGCGAAGCTCTTCAGTGGAATTGCGGCTTTCAAGCACACGAACAAATGGGAAAAGTTCGCGATTGAGGATGTACTGGAAAAGGCGGGCACGAGCGCGGAACTGCGGATCCGCCGGCATCAATTGCGGATGCGGAAAACGTTCGTCGATATAGGAATTAATCACATCGGCGTTGTAAAGGATGAGATCGCGTTCAACGAGAATGGGCACTTCGCCGTACGGGTTCTTGTCGCTGACGTCCGTCGGCTGATACATGTCGATCGAAACGACTTCGAAGTCACAAGCTTTTTCGTTCAACACGAAGCGGCAGCTATGCGAGAACGGGCAAGTCATACCCGAATGAAGCACCATCATATGCAGAATTCCTAAAGTCCTAATTTAATTCCCCGTTCCTTACGTTAAAAGAATGTAAAGAACACCATAACTTTTGTATTTTATCAAAAAAGCCTAAATTACTCCAACAAAAGAGAGTAAGAAAGCTTTTTATCTCTTCTCTCAGAATAAATTACACGAATTGAAACAATTCATGTCTAAACAATATTGTTCGATTCGTAATACTGAATTTCAAGATTAGGAAAGACGGTTTTAAGGTGTCTCCCCAACGCCTGAATACCGAAACGTTCAGTGGCATGATGACCCGCAGCAAGATACGTCACTCCGTTTTCAAGTGCCTCATAATTCGTACGTTCGCTGATTTCGCCCGAGATGTACAAGTCACACCCTTCATTCACAGCTTCTAGCAACTCGTCCTGTGCCGCCCCCGTACACCAACCAATGCGCTTGATGGGGCCACTCGAACGCCCCACTAGTACGGGTTTACGATTGAGAGCCTTTGTCACGCGCTCAACCATATCTTCAACAGTTGTCGGACTATTTGGAACGCCAATATTCAAAAGATCGTAAAAGCCCGTTTTCTTTTCAATCGTCAAATCAAGCAATCGAGCTATTTCGGCGTTGTTACCGACTTCTGGATGAGCGTCCAATGGCAGATGGTAGCCAATCAAGTTAATGTCTGCCGCTAGTATTGCTGCAAGTCGACGACGCTTCATGCCAACAACGGGAACGGCTTCACCCTTCCAAAACCAACCGTGATGAACCAGAATGGCATCGGCCTTTTCGCGAACCGCAAAATCGATGAGACTTTGGCAAGCCGTTACCCCTAGAACGATTCGTTTCACTTCGTTACGCCCCTCAACTTGAAGACCGTTCGGAGCAAAATCCTTGAAGAGGCTTGCGTTAAGATACGTATCAAGATAATTGACCAGTTCTTGTATCTGCATCAGGTTATTCCTTTTTCTGTTCGTTTATTTCCGCCGAGAGCATTTTTCGATGATCCGCCGTCTTTGGCTTACTTTTTCTCAAACCGTCACAGTCCTTTTGGGTGTTGCCCTCGTCGTAGGTACCGCCACGGATAATCAGTTCTTTCCGAGTTTGCGTTCGGAGTCGTCGGCAGACTTCAGCACAGCCGTCAGCAAAGCTGCACCGGCTGTCGTTACGATTTTTGCACAACATCACGTCCCTGGGGAACAAACTGAGCAAATCGGTTCCACTTGGAACAAATCACCTGAAAACGAGCAAACCCCCTTAGGTAGCGGTGTCATCATTTCCAAAGACGGCTTGGTGCTCACCAACTATCACGTTGTCGCCGCGATTTCGGCTCTCAACGTCAGTTTGCAAAACGGCAAATCTTATGAAGCCGTTACGGTGGGTTTCGACATCGATACCGACCTCGCGTTACTTCGCATCAAGGCTCAGGATCTCCCAACAGTCGTCATGGGTAAGAGCGACGAACTTCGCGTAGGTCAGACGGCACTCGCCATCGGTAATCCCTTTGACGTCGGCCAGACAGTGACTGCCGGTATTATTTCCGCGTTAGGACGACACGGTCTCGGTCTCAACAGTTATGAAGACTTCATCCAGACCGATGCCGCCATCAATCAGGGAAATTCGGGCGGTGCACTTATTAACGTTAAGGGCGAATTGATCGGCATTAACACGGCCATCTTCTCTCCGCAGAATTCTGAAGGTTTTGTCGGCATCGGCTTTGCAATACCAACATCTCTTATTGAGCGGGTCCTCCCCAGCATGAGAGCCGGACAGAGTATTCAGCGCGGTTACTTCGGTTTGATCCCGAAGCAACTTTCGAAAGAGTTCGCTCAGGATCTCGGACTTTCACGTCGTACAGGAGTCATGGTTGATAGAATTTTGCCCGATAGTCCCGCAGGTCGCGGCGGACTTCTACCTTTTGACATTCTTCTCTCAATCAAAGGCGAAACGATCAAAAACGTGAACGACATGCTGAAGATTATCTCGTCACTCGAACCCGATGAAGTCGTGCCCGTCACCGTCCTAAGAGGAAAGAAAACGTTGACGCTTCCTGTAACCGCAGGGCACCGCCCAACTCAAATTACGGATGAAGACGATACCGAAACGGTGTCCAGTACTGAGCTTTACTTCCGCCAATAGATGGGCTTTCTCCAACCGCACATATGAAAAAACCCCTTGACCAAAGTCGAGGGGTTTCTTTTTAGGGAAGTTCGTGGAGAATTTTATTCATCGTCGAGCTTCATATTGTCGATGTCGTCCTGGCGTTTTCCGAAGAACTTCACCAACCAGATACCGCACTGATAAAGAACAACAAGCGGAATGGCCAAAAGCAACTGAGAGAGCACATCAGGAGGCGTAAAAATAGCCGCGAGTATAAAAGCACCGACGATCACGAAGGGACGTGTCTTCACAAGCTTTTCGTAGGAAACAAAACCCAGATGATTCAACGCCACTACGATGATCGGTACTTCGAAAGTCATCCCGAACGCCAAAAACATCGTCAGTACAAAGCTGAAGTAAGCGTCAATGTCTGGAGCGAAGTTCACACTATCGGGCGAAAAGCCTGCTATGAACTGGAAAACCATACGAAAGACAACGAAGTAGCAATAAGCCATCCCTACGGCAAACATCACAACAGAAGAGGTAATGATCGGTAGCGCTAAGCGCTTTTCGCGACGATAAAGTGCCGGTGCGATATAGGCCCAGAGTTGATAGAGAACGATCGGCAATGCAATCAGGAAGGAAACAAAAAGCGTCACCTTCAAGGGCACCATAAAGGGAGCCACTACCCCCGTCGCCAGAAGCTTCACTCCCTGAGGCAAAGCCACCATCAGCGGCTTACTCAGAAAGTCGAAGATCTGCTTCATAAAGGGCGACAGACAAACGAACACGGCCAAAATGGCAATCGTGGCACGAACCGTGCGATTGCGCAGTTCAACCAAATGGCTCACCAGAGGTTGTTCGTTATTGGGATCGTCAGGGGCTTCGATAAATTCTTTTTTCTCTGCCATCTCGAAATCCTTAGCGATAAATCCTCGGACGGTTGGTACGGGCACGAGCTGCAAATCGACTTCTGCCACCTCCCAACTGCGCGTCTCTCATACCGAGCTCACGACGAAGTCGAACGACCTCCTCAGCGAGTTCATCCACGGTCGGACCGTAATGAAAGCGTTTGGCAAAGAGCTTTGTCTCTTCTTCATTACGTCCCAACGCAGAACCCGGCGTCGTATTCCAACCGTAGAAGTCCGCTACTTCTTTTGAGGAAGGAGGAGTGAACTTCTTCTGAGCCTCCTCAGCCGTACGCGTAAATGCAGCTTCTATTTCGTTGCCAGTATCTGCGACGTCTTTTGTCACGTCGGCAACGTTCTTTTCAATTGCATTCGCCTCGGCTTCGACTGACGACTTTACGTTATCAGCCATCGTTCGGGCTTCGTTCTGAAGTTCCTTGAGTTCCTGAAGGTGGGACTCGCGTTCGATGTCGTACTTCACCTGATTGACAAAGCGCTGCGCTTTGCCTATCCATTCCCCAGCCGTTCGGGCCACGACGGGAAGACGTTCGGGCCCAAGCACAACAAGTGCAACGGCACCGATCAGCAACATTTCGCTGAAACCGAAGTCAAACATGTTTTTCTACTCACTAAATAGCCGCGGTCAGCCATATATAAACTGCCGCGGCCGTTAGCTTGGGATCACTCAAACCGATCTTTCAAAAACGAAGAATCGGCAACCAAAGCTTAGGAAGCGTTGGTCTTATCCTTGGCGTTGACATCAACCGTATTGGTCTTGTCCTGAGCAATTTCCTTCTTCGGAGCTTCTTCGTCGCCCTCCTTCATGCCTTCCTTAAAGCCACGAATGGCGCCACCAAGATCCTTACCCATGTTCTTGAGCTTGCCGGTCCCGAAAACGAGCATGACGATGACCAAAACGATCAACCAATGCCAAACGGAAAAAGAACCCATTTTGTTCTCCTGATTTTACTTGTTCCAAGGCTGGGGGCCACCCAACACATGGATGTGCAAATGATCGACTTCCTGACCGCCGTCGGAGCCGGTATTGATAATGACGCGGAAGCCGTTCAAAGCGCCTTCCTGGATTGCCAACTGTCGAGTCAGCGAGAGCATTTTACCCAAAAGAGCGCTGTCTTCAGGTTCAGCATGCGCCAAAGACTGAATGTGCTTCTTCGGGATGATCAAAAAGTGAATCGGAGCCTTCGGATGAATATCACGGAAGGCTAAAACGTCTTCGTCTTCGTAGATCTTGGTGCTGGGAATTTCACCCTTGGAAATCTTGCAAAAGATACAATCGTCCTGATGCATTAGATCCTCACTAAAGAAAAATCTCGACAATTACGCTTTCTTGCTCAGAGAAAGCGCGCTCATCATACGCAAAAAAGTCTTAACAAACCTTAAGAGCTATCACTGATGATACATCTCTTGCGGATCGCGCAAAACAGCCTCACTTTCGACCCAACCTCCAGTACGAAGTTCTCGCCAGAAGGTCGAAGCATGCCCCGTATGGCAGGCAATTCCGCCTACCTGTTCTACACGGTAAATCACGGCTTCGCCGCTCACATCGAGCTGCATGCCGACAACGTTCTGCTCGTTACCGGAAGAAGCCCCCTTTACCCAAACCTGATTACGGGACTTAGAGAAATAAACACCCTTACCGGTCGCCACCGTTTGTTCGAGCGCTTCGCGATTGGCCCACGCGAACATCAGCACACGTTCGGTCTTGACATCCTGCACGATGACGGGCACAAGTCCTTCTTCGTTAAATTGAATTTCGTCAATCCAGGTCATTTTATTTCTCCTCCGAATCCGAGTCGCCTCAAGCTGTTCCGAGGCAACTTCATTCTTTCATTGTAAGCCGAGATGCTCTCGCCGTCACCTCAGGCACGAACGCGAACAATATCAGCTCCTAAAGAGCGGAGCTTTTCTTCCATGCGTTCGTAACCACGGTCCAGGTGATAAATACGATCGACTGTGCTTGAACCTTTGGCAGCCAAAGCTGCAATGACGAGAGAAGCGGATGCACGAAGATCTGTGGCCATAATGGTCGCGCCAGTCAGAGACGGCACACCTTCGACCATTGCAGTATGACCGTCAATCGAAATGCGGGCTCCCAATCGCATTAGTTCAGGGACATGCATAAAACGGTTTTCAAAAATCGTTTCGGTGACGCTCGCAGTCCCTTCGGCAAAGCAATTCATCGTCATGAACTGAGCCTGCATATCAGTCGGAAAACCAGGATGAGGCACCGTACGAACAGAGACGGGCTTGGGACGCCCCGTCATGCGAACGCGAACCCAGTCTCTGCCGATGTCGAGCTGAGCCCCCGCCTCACGAAGTTTGTCCAGCACCGCCTCCATATGATGCGGTTCGCAATGCGTCACCAAAATGTCGCCCTGTGTCACAACGGCCGCCACAAAGAAAGACCCCGCTTCGATACGGTCGGCAATCACCGTGTGTTCTGCACCGTGAAGCACGTCAACACCTTCGACCGTCAAACGCGAAGTGCCGATTCCTTCGATCTTGGCACCCATGGCGTTGAGACAGTTACAAAGATCGACCACTTCGGGTTCAAGGGCGGCATTTTCAATAACCGTTCTCCCTTCAGCCAGCACAGCTGCCATGACAAGGTTTTCCGTACCTGTCACGGTAACCATGTCGGTCACAATACGCGTGCCTTGAAGACGTCCTGCTCGAGCGACGACATAACCTTCTTTGATTTCTACATCGGCGCCCAACTGCTTGAGGCCCTTGATGTGCTGATCCACTGGACGGGCTCCGATGGCGCACCCTCCGGGCAAGCTCACTTCCGCGTGCCCGAATCGGGTCACTAGCGGGCAAAGCGTCAGAACAGACGCGCGCATTGTTTTAACAAGTTCGTAGGGAGCCTTGGTGCTCACTATAGCCCCCGCGTTGAGCGTCACATCGGTACCCTTGCGATCAACACGAACGCCCATGCCTTCGAGAAGTTGCAGCATGGTACGGACGTCGGCGAGATCGGGAACGTTATGAAGAACCAGATCCTCGGCCGTCAAAAGACCTGCGGCCAGGATCGGCAGTGCCGCATTCTTGGCGCCCGAAGCGCGCACTTCACCGACAAGACGGTGACCGCCGTTGATTTTGAGCTGTTGCATGTTAAGTTATGTTCGGTTATGGTTAATCGCGGCCTTCGCCTGATTTTCAAGCAAAGGCCTCAAATATTGTATTCATTAAAGCAGTCAGCAACGTTCGAGTTCGACAAATGCCTCTTCGATGCCGTAGAGAGCCACCAATTCGAAGAATCCTTTGGGTTCGTGCTGAAGTCGAACCTTTTTGCCTTCCTTCTTCGCGCGGCGAAGTGCATGCAAAACTAAGGAAACCATCGTGCTGTCGATCTGTTTAACACCTTCACAGTCAATCACAAAGTCGCCCTGATCCATGGCAGCATCCATCGCTACCTTGATTTCCATAGCGTTGACAAAATTCACGAGGCCGTAGCTGACTAGTTGCATAAGCGTCTCCGAGATCAGGCGGAAAGGCCAGTCTGATTCTTCTTGACAATTTCTTCGCTCTTTTCTTCAAGAAGCTGAATAAGGCCCTGGATGCCTTCGTTGCTCAAAGTCGAAGCGAACTGTGAACGGTAATTTTCCACCATCCAAATCCCTTCGACGTTCACATCGACAATCTTCCATTCATTCTTACGTTTGTTACGATAAATACGATAGTCGAGTGCGATGTCGGGAGCCCCCGAGGACTTCAACAGCGTGCGAACGACGAGTTCGTCGGACACACGACGATTGCGGCTAGGACGAAGTTCGCAGACATTGTCCTTCACGGTCTTTAGAGCACCAGAATAAACACGCATCAAGAGTTTTTCAAAACCGTTCTGAAGACGAACACGTTCTTCCTTCGTGGCCTTGCGCCAACGCGGACCGACTGTCATACGAGTGATCATCGGGAAATCCACGTTGGGCATGATGTGCTGATCAACCAACGCCTGAAGCGCTTCCTGATCGCCCTGTTGCAAACGGGGATCGGCACGAATGGCATCCAAAACGCCGTTGCTGACACCAACCACCCAGGCGTAGGGATCTTCAACATTTTCGGCCCAGACGGGAACAGCCGTCAGTGTTAGGCAGGCGGAGCCAATCGCTCCCAATACTAATTCGCGTCTCTGCATGATTTACTCCTTGGAGCCACCTTTGTCGGCGACCTCATCTTCATCTTCGTAATCGTCGTAGTCGTCAAAAGAAAGCGGGGTCAGGGTTTCGAGTGTTTCTTCTTCACTAACGTTGCCATCAGCGACTTCGTGACGTCGTTGCTGACGATACGCATCACGCACGGCTACGTATTCGTCGAGGATATTACCGCGCATGTCGTCAAGGCCCTTATCCATCATGCCAGATCGTATGTCGACTGCAGCAACTCCAGCGAGCGCAACGGCCGCATACCAATCTTCGTTGTGAAGCAAATAAGTACCAGCGTCGGTCGCCACAGCAAAGGGATAGCGAAACATGTCACGCGTCCCCGAAGGTCCTAAGAGTGGCAGCACAAGATAAGAACCCTCGCCAACGCCCCACACTCCGAGTGTTTGACCGAAATCCTCAGGCTTTTTTGGCATACCGATCATTTCAGCAACATCAAAGAGCCCTGCAATCCCGAAAGTGGAATTCACAAGAAAACGGAAGACAGACGTCACACCGTCATTGCCCTTTCCCTGCAAGAAACTGTTCGCAGCTGTCGTCGGTTCGGTCAAATTCGAGAGAGCGTCCGAGACACGATTTCGAGCATATTCCGGCACCACCCAACGATAGCCTGTCGTAACGGGTTGGAGGATTTTGCGATCGAGCTGATCATTCACATAGAACACCTGACGGTTAAAGCTTTCATACGGATCTTCCGGGTTAGATCCCGCATCGGGCGGGATTTGCGCACACCCAGCCATCAAAAAGACAGCCGCAAACGGAAGTAAAAATTTGGCTTTCATCTCTACACTCAGTTCTTTTCGGCCATGTTGTACATAAACTGGCTAATGAGCGTTTCGAGAACCACGGCACTCTGCGTACGACGAATCGTGTCACCCGTCTGCAAATTTTCGATATCCGCCCCAGCTTCAAGACCGATGTACTGCTCCCCCAAAAGGCCAGCGGTCAAAATCTTGGCGGACGTGTCGGTTGGGAAGAGATATTCGCTGTTGATATCCATTGTGACGCGAGCCTGGAAACTGTCTGGATCAAAACTCACTGAAGACACTCGCCCTACAACCACACCGGCCGACTTCACGGCTGCGCGAGACTTCAGCCCACCGATATTGTCAAAATGAGCCGTCACTTCATAGGTTTTTTGCCCCATCTTGAAGGTACTCAAATTTGCTGCCTGCAACGACATGAAGAGCATTGCCACGAAGCCGAGCACAACAAAAATGCCCACATAAAATTCAAGCGTACGATTCTTGTCCATTTTCTAGAACATCCTTTGCTGTTAAACGACCGTGAACATCCACGCCGTCATAATAAAGTCGAGCCCCAAAACCATCAAAGACGAAATCACGACGGTCGAGGTCGTTGCACGAGAAACCCCTTCAGGTGTCGGACGTGCACAATAACCATGAAATAGTGCAATAAGAGCAACGGCCACGCCGAAGACGATGCTCTTGATGGTTCCATTGCCTATATCAGACCAAATATCGACAGCACTCTGCATCTGACTCCAGAATGCACCGTTGTCCGTACCGATCATCCCAACTCCGACAAACCAAGCACCAAGAATACCGACAGCGGAAAAGATTGTGGCCAGAATCGGCATCGAAATGAAAACCGCGATAAAGCGAGGTGCCAAGACACGACGCATCGGGTCAACGCCCATCATTTCCATGGCAACCAACTGTTCTCCAGCTCTCATGAGACCTATTTCCGCCGTCAAGGCCGTCCCAGCACGACCAGCGAAAAGCAGTGCCGCCACCACAGGGCCCAATTCTCGAACAAGAGAAAGCGCCACCATGACGCCCAATGCCTGTTCGCTACCGTACGTCACCAAAACGTAATAGCCTTGCAACCCCAAAACGAAACCAACAAAGAGGCCTGAAACCGCAATGATCAGGAGAGAATAGTTGCCGATATAGTGGATCTGCTGGATGATCTGCGTCAAACGCGCACCACCCAAACGCGAAATGAGTTGGGCGGAAAAAATACCGAAGCGACCAATGCGTCGGAAGATATTGACGACCACCTGACCGATGGCAAATAAAAAGGCTTTCATTTGTTTGCTCCCGATCAGCTGAAATCGTCTTCCACAGAGGAAGCCGGGTAATGGAAACCGACGGGACCGTCGGGAAGGCCGTTGATGAACTGTTTCACAAAAGGTTCTTCGGAATTCTTCAATTCTTCAGGGGCACCTTCAGCGGCGATGCGACCGTTATTGATCATGTAAACGTAGTCGGCAATTTCAAAAGTCTCCGGCACGTCGTGCGTCACGATAATTGAGGTGGCACCGAGTTCGTCGTTCAGACTACGAATGAGTTTGGCAGTAACGCCCATTGAAATCGGATCGAGACCGGCAAAGGGCTCGTCATACATGATGACTGCAGGATCGAGTGCAATAGCACGAGCCAAGGCCACACGTCGGGCCATGCCCCCCGAGATTTCGGAAGGCATCAAGTCTGCGGCACCGCGTAGCCCCACAGCGTTGAGTTTCATCAGCACTAGATCGCGAATCGTTTCTTCGTCGAGATCCGTTTGTTCGCGCATCGGGAACGCTACATTGTCAAAAACGGAGAGATCCGTAAAGAGCGCTCCGAACTGAAACAGCATGCCCATGCGACGGCGAATGCGATAAAGCGATTTGTAATTACTCGGGTCAAGCGTATGCTCGGCCACGGTCACCGTACCCTTTTGGGCTGTCAGCATTCCACCGATCAGCTTGAGAAGAGTAGTTTTGCCCATCCCGGAACCGCCCATGATCGCAACAACCTTCCCTGCACCAAAGCGCATCGAGACGTCGTGCAAGATGGTACGTTGCCCGTAGGAGAACGTTACACCGTCGATTTTGACCGTTTCTTCCATAAAAAACCTTTCGTTGAAGTCCCTCATTTTACAGTCCAGGACTCGGCGCGAATCGCACCATCCGTACGAGCCCCAATGCCTTCAAAGCAGGGTTGCCGGGTTCAAGCGTATCGAAACAATCGACAAGCGCACTCTCCGAGGACAAATCGCAGGAGACGGGTGTACGTTTCTCAAGATTGATGAGCACCCATTCCGTAGCGCCAACCATCAGGAGTTCGCCGTCTCGCTTCAGAGCGTAGCGGCGCAAAGAGGAAAAGCGTTTAGAGCCTTGCACCCAGGTATAGAGCGTCAAGTTGTCTCCTAAAAACGCAGGGCGAAGATACTCGATCCAATGCTGGCGTGCCACCCAGGCACGATTGACTTTTTTCAAGTTCTCAAAGGTCCAACCACATTGAGCGGCGTGCGCTGTTGCGGCTTCTTCCATCCATCGAAGGTACACACGATTGTTCACGTGCTCGAGCTGATCGATAGAGTCGGGGCCGACCCGAACGGACATTGTAAAAACAGCATTTGTCATAGTGACATTTATTATGGCTCGAAGTGTTGTTTCTTTGTATGACGATTGAACAATTGTTCGCACTTTTCTCTTAAGTCTACAGACACCTTTGCGTGCATCAAGCCTCTCCATCGTTACGTTTGCTAAAAATTCCCTGTCATTCCGCTTGCATTCGCTCTGCTCGAATTCATGCGAAGGTTGCTGAACTCGACTACAATCCCAAAAATCCATCAGACTCCCCGTCGGCTTCGTCAAGTGCTTGTCGCTCTTGCTTTTCGAGTACCTACTGACACTCCCGAACCCGACACAAAAGATAACGACAATACTGCCCGTGACTACGAACAACACACGTAAATCCCCGATCGCTCGTCGACCGAGAACGAAACAACCCTCCTCGATTCTGACCTTCTTCAAGTGGTTCTTTGCCATCTGCGCGACCGGCGCCGTTTCCGGCGTTCTCCTGTGCGTTTTCGTTTTCACTGTAATCTATAACCAGCTGCCGCCGATTGATACCGTCGCCGACTACCGTCCCCGTGTGCCGTTGCGCATCTGGAGTGCCGACGGTAAGCTCATGGGAGAGTTCGGTGAAGAACGCCGAGATTTTGTAGCTCTCAAAGACATACCCGAACATGTCAAACATGCCGTCCTCGCCGCCGAAGATGCGGGTTTTTACGAACATCCTGGCATTGAAATTACGGGTATCCTGCGTGCCGCCGCCATCAACCTCTTGACGGGGCGTCGCGGTCAGGGCGGGTCAACCATCACGCAACAGATCGCAAGAAACTTCTTTCTATCGTCTCAGCGTACCTATACCCGTAAGCTTTACGAAATCGCGATGTCCTTTAAGATTGAGCAAACGCTCACTAAGGATCAGATTCTCGAAATCTATCTCAACCAAATTTACCTTGGCCACCGTTCCTACGGTTTTCAGAGTGCTGCACGCACCTACTTCGGTCGCACACTCGACGAAATCTCCGTCGGCGAAGCCGCTACCTTAGCAGGCCTTCCGGTTGCGCCTTCCGCTTACAACCCGATCGTCAATCCGACGCGTGCCACCATGCGCAAGAATTACGTACTCCGTCGCATGTTTGATTTAGGTTACATAGATGAACTCACCTATGTAACAGAAAAGGCTCAGCCGATGCAAACACGTCGTACAGCGACAGCCGAGGAAATGCTCACGAAGAATATTAACGACGAGACAACGCCCGCTAAATACGCCTCGGAACTTGCCCGTATGCTCGTTTATGACATCTTCGGTGAGGAAACCTATGCCCGTGGCATCAACGTCTACACAACAATTAATATGAAGGATCAGCGTGCCGCTGTCGACGCTGTCCGCCGTCACCTCATTGCGTATGACCGAAAATATGGTTATCGAGGTCCTGAAGGTCATGTAGATTTAGGCACTGAAGAAACGCGTGCACATGCCATCAAGACAGCTCTTTCGAAGACAGCTACCTCGCCCTTTATGGTTGCCGCCGTTCTGACGGAAGCAACGCCGAAGAAGCTCGTTGCTGCCCTTTCGCCCAACGAAACGGTTACACTCGATCGTGAAAGTTTGAAATTTGCCCGCCGCTATCTCGGTGCCTTGGGTAAAAAACACAATGCAGAAAAACGTCTGCAACCCGGTTCGATCATTCGCATCATGCGTGCCAAGAACGGCAAAGAATGGACGCTAGCCCAGGTTCCTCGCGTTGAAGCCGCTTTTGTGGCAAGCGACTTCAACACAGGTGCCGTGCGTGCTTTGGTCGGTGGTTTTGACTTCAACCTTAATATGTTCAACCATGTGACACAGGCCTGGCGTCAGCCGGGATCCTCGTTCAAGCCTTTCATTTATTCGGCCGCTTTAGACAAGGGCTTCTCGACCACCTCGATCATCAACGACGCTCCAATCCTGATCGACCCGAAATTTACAGGCGGCAAGGTCTGGGAACCGCGAAACTACGAAGGTCGCTTTGACGGCCCGATGTCTTTGCGCAAAGCGCTTGAAAAATCCAAGAACCTTGTGACGATTCGCATCATGCAGGCCATTACGCCGCAGTACGCGCAGGAATTCATTCAAAAGTTCGGCTTCGATCCCGACAAGCATCCTGCAAACTTGCCGATGGCTTTGGGCGCAGGTAGCGTGACACCCTGGCAAATGCTCGCAGGCTATACGGTACTCGCCAACGGCGGCTATCGTGTCCAACCCTACTTGATCGAACGCATCACTGACGTTGACGGCCGTACACTCATGCGTGCGACGAACAGTTCTGCCGGCGACGAATCGATCCGTGCAATCGACGATCGAAACGCTTATGTGATGCACTCGCTCCTCCACGGTGTGGCTACCCACGGGACAGCCGCCCGTGCCACACGCATTCTGAAGCGTCAAGACATTGGCGGAAAGACGGGTACGACGAATGACAGTCACGATGCCTGGTTCTGCGGTTATGCTGGTAACCTGGTAGGCGTAACTTGGATGGGTTACGACACACCGAAACCTCTCGGCAATCGTGAAACGGGGGGCGGACTTTCTCTTCCGATTTGGATCGACTTTATGAAGGTAGCACTTGCCAATACGCCCGAATACGTCCGTATTCAACCACCCTCCGTCACAGTCCAGAACGAGGAAGTCTTCTACACAGATCCCATCACCAACGGTACTGCGAATCATGTAGCACCGATTGCTCCCTCTGTTTCCGAAACGGATCTATTCCGAGAACAAATCTTTTAAGAGAAACTTCAGGAATAAAAAAGGAATTGCCGTCGACGGCAATTCCTTTTTTTCATACGTGGGAAAAGCATTTTCCGCTTTTCTGGGCTCTTTTCCCTATGGTTCTTCTCTAAAGAAGACGTTACACTAAGAAATCTCACTCAACGGTACGCCGTAGCTTACCAACGCATCGGCCACCGCCTTTTCCAAGGTGCGGTCTGCATGATTTTCGATCCAACGGCCGTTTTTGAACGAGAAATGAAAGCCGCCCGCACGCGAGGCGCACCAAATTTCATGCATCGGCGTCTGGATATTTACCACCACCTGTTCCCCACTTTCGAGTTCGATCGTGAGAACATTGCCGTTGCGCAAACAATCGAGGTCGGCGTCACTGTCTTCAAGCCAGCTTTCCAAAGCAGCCATTTCTGCTTCGGCGGCGACCAAAAATTCCGTGTCATTGTTCATGAAAGGATTCCCCATGTTGAAAAAAGCCGTGCTGATCGGTCTTATGACGACTCTTTGTTTCAGCCTTGCAGGTTGCGGCATCAAGGGCGACTTGTACCTACCTCACAACAACGCTACCGCTATCCGATAAGCAAGGCATTGGACTGATTTATACGCTATTCCCATGACAGACAGCAACTCTAGTAATCAAGGTTTTGTCCGACGCGACGGCGAACTTTTCTGCGAAGGTCTCTCTTTGGCCGATATCGCCAAGTCGACCAACATGCCCGCTTACGTTTACTCGAAGGCCCTCATTACCCGTAATTTTCTAGCCTCTGCGGACGCTTTGAAAGCCGTCCCACACCTAGTCTGCTACGCCATGAAGGCTAATTCTACGGCTGGCGTGCTTCAGACCCTGGCACGTTTGGGCGCAGGCGCTGACACGGTGAGCGGCGGTGAAATCGCCCGTGCCCTGAAAGCAGGCTTCCCAGCCAATAAAATTGTTTATTCGGGCGTGGGCAAAACACCAGCCGAAATCGCCTTTGCACTGAAAAAAGGCATCGCCTGCTTCAACGTCGAAAGCGAACCGGAACTCGAACTCATCAATGCGATTGCAACCGAGAACGGCTTGCGTGCCCCGATTTCCATTCGTTGCAACCCGAACGTGGATGCCAAAACGCACCCTTACATCTCTACGGGTTTGAAGAACAACAAATTCGGCATTCCCATCGAGCGTGTAGAAGCCCTTTACCTTCGCGCAGCTAACATGCCTGGCATTGAGGTCAAAGGAATTGATGCACATATCGGCAGTCAGATCACGGAAATCTCGCCCTACCTCGACAGCGTCACAAAACTCTTGGACGTAATGATGTCGCTTCGCGAAAAGGGTCTCGAATTCCATCATCTTGATATCGGTGGCGGTCTCGGTATTCGTTACCGTGAAGAAGATACACCGCCAACGCCGAAGGAACTGCTCTGGGCCGTTCGTGATCTAATGACAGAACGCGGTTTTGAAAAAACCGCTCTCTTTGTCGAACCTGGTCGTAGCATCGTCGGCAACGCTGGTGTCATGCTCACCAAAGTGCTCTTCGTTAAGAAGGGCGAAGCTCGCGACTTCTGTATCGTTGACGGCGCCATGACGGACTTGATCCGCCCAGCTCTTTACGAAGCCTGGATGGGAATCGAACCCGTGATTGAACGTCACGACGTGAAACCCCTTTTGATGGATGTTGTAGGGCCCGTTTGCGAATCCTCCGACTTCCTCGGTCGCGCCCGCGAACTAGCCGTCGTCCCTGGCGACGTTCTCGCCGTCATGGATGCCGGTGCCTACGGCTCGAGTATGGCAAGTCGTTACAACAGCAGACTCCTCCCGATGGAATATCTAGTCGACGGCAATCGTTTGATCCCGCTTCGCCGCCCCGATACCTTCGAAGCCATGGTTGACGGAGAACTTTTGATTGACTGAGAGCGGCTCGACTCTGTAAAATGAATCAACGCCGGATTGTTGGTTAGCCCAGCAACTCGGCGTTTTTTGTGACCGGATTTATCACAAGCGCTCTTTGGAGCCTTCAGCGGAATCCATTAAATGAGGAGAGAATCCCCATGCATATCGAAAATACGGTCAAACTCGACTTTAAAGACGTTCTGATTCGCCCCAAGCGCTCGACCTTAACGAGCCGTAGCGAAGTAGACATCACTCGAGAATTTCGCTTCCTTCATTCGCCCGAACTGTATCATGGCATTCCGATCATCGCCGCCAACATGGATACGACGGGTACCTTTGCTATGGCTCGAGCTCTTGCTCGCGACGGTCTCTCCACCGCACTCGACAAGCACTATTCAGCAGAGGAATATGCCGACTTTTTCCGAACGCTCGAAACAAAATCTTCCGCCTTCTATTCGCTCGGTATTACCGAGCGGGACTGGGAAAAATTCAACACCGTCATGAAACTCGTGCCAAACGCCATCCGGTACATCTGCATTGATGTCGCCAATGGCTACCACGAAGCTTTCGTCGAGTTCATCAAGCGCGTGCGTGATGCGTATCCCAACATCGTCATCATGGCTGGTAATGTCGTCACTGGCGATATGACCGAAGAACTCATCCTCTCTGGTGCTGACATCGTCAAGGTAGGGATTGGCCCAGGTTCCGTGTGCACGACCCGCAAGATGACGGGGGTCGGGTACCCGCAGCTCTCTGCCATCATTGAATGCGCCGACGCAGCCCACGGTCTCGGCGGTCGCATCTGCGCCGATGGTGGCTGTACGGTGCCGGGCGACATCGCCAAGGCTTTCGGCGGCGGTGCCGATTTCGTGATGTTGGGCGGCATGCTCGCTGGACATGACGAATCGGGTGATGAAACGGTCGTTACCGAAGAAGGAACCTTTCGGCGTTTTTACGGCATGAGTTCGAAGAGCGCAATGGATAAGTACTCTGGCGGCGTTGCGACCTATCGTGCCGCAGAAGGCAAAACCGTTCTTTTGCCGGCTCGAGGCCCTGTTGAACACACGGTTCGTGACATCCTCGGGGGCGTCCGTAGCGCCTGCACCTATGTGGGTGCACGTCGCCTCAAGGAACTTACGATGCGCACGACTTTCATTCGAGTCTCGATGCAGTTGAACGAAGTCTTTGGTAAAGCGCCCTAAAACAAACGAGCGATAAAGTAAAAAGCCCCGAAACATCAAGGTGTTCGGGGCTT
>JAHHRG010000038.1 GCA_020025965.1 Sutterella sp. | reverse complement strand
AGATCCGCTTGCGCGTTGAAGACAGCCGAAAAACACTGGATGCAGGCCTGGGAAAACGGCCGGCAAAAAGGTCGTAAGGAACTCCTCAAAACCATGGCATACGAAGCGGGCGAAACGCTTCGCTGGCTTGAAGACTTGGGGCTCGTCTTTGAAGAAAACGTCTCCCAGGTGCCAGGATCCCGATTCCCGAGAACGCATCTGCCGGCTACGGGTAAAGGGGAAGCCTATATCCGCGTCTTATCCGACTGCCTCGCCAAATTCAATGTACCCGTCCTGACCGATACGCAGGTAACGGAAATTACTCGAGATCGTTTCGGTCGTGTCTCGGGTGTCATAGCGCAAGTAAAGACCGCTGACGGTCAAGTGGTAAAAGCCGGATTTAACGCCCGATTGGGAGTGGTATTGGCTTCCGGCGGTTTTTCTCAGAATCCCGATTTACTTCGTCTGCACGGCCCCGGTTACCGCGAGGCTGTCGTCTTGTCGGGCGAAGGCGCAACGGGCGAAGTGATGTTGGCAGCCGCCGACATCGGCGCCGGTCTGATCGGGATGCCGTTCTTTTCCTTGGGTTTCAAAACGACGGCCTATTGTCTGCCGATCGATCCCTCGAAATTTATTTTGCTCAATAGCGACGCCCAACGCTTCATTCGCGAAGACGTGACCGAAGATACTTTGCTCGAAGCCGTTTTTCGTCAGAAGGGCGCCGAAGCCTGGTTGGTTTGTCATGACGACGAACAAAACGATGAGAGTGTACCGGCCGACTTTCGTGAAAGACTGATTGCCGAAACCAAGGCTTACAGTACTCGTTCGCTTGTCAATGAGCCCGATCCTCTCGGAAAACCGTCGGCGCTCATTAAGCCGATCGGGAAACCCTATTGCCTTTCAAAGCTGTACCCGACAATCATGACTTCCTTAGGGGGACTTGAAATCGACACCTCGGCTCGCGTTATTTCGCGTAAGGGCAAACCCATCCGAGGGCTGGTGGCGGCGGGTGACGTCACGGGCGGCATTCACGGTGAAAAACCGCTTTACGGCGATACGCTCGCTGCGGCCGCTTCTTTCGGACGCATTGCCGCGAGAACGCTGATTCGCGAAGACTAAAAGGACATGGTGAATGACGGCCGCTTTGATCGATACCTTATTCGGCGTGATGAAGGTCGAATTCAGCGAGGGAAGTATCTCGGCGCTTCGATTCGTTGAGGACGGTGTCGACGAGGGCTTTCAAATGGATAGAGCGGCCGTTTCGCAAGAGGACGCAGTCACTATAGCCGGCTTAATCAAGTGGATTCGGGCGTACGAAAAGGGCGAACGCGACACGCTTGATGAACTTCCCTTCATTTCTCTCACCGGGACGCCCTTTCAAATGGCCGTCTGGAAGGCGACGACCGAAATCCCTCCCGGTGAAACGATGACCTACGGTGAATTGGCCCGCGCGGTCGAAGACAATCTTCGGCGTGTCGGTCGTAGAGGCAGGGTAACGCCGCGCAGCATCGGTACGGCGTTGTCTAAAAATCCCGTTCTGCTCCTGATTCCTTGCCATCGTATTGTCGGGGTCGGACACCGACTCACGGGTTACTCGGGCGGGATCGAGAGAAAGGCTCAACTGCTCGAACACGAGCAAAAAATCTACGGCAAAAATGGCGAATCCGCTCCGAGTTTGTTCGGAATCTGAAATATTCGTTTTCATTCTCCTGCAGGAAACGAATAAAAACAGACCGATTGGTCGGAAAAAAGGCAAAACGTATCGGCCCATAAAGAAAATCAATATCCGGAACGAAGGACTCGAGAAGAGTCCTTTTTTGTTTTAAAAAAGAGGGCTCTCTAAAACGTTCTGTCAACGTTTCTTTTCTTCTTCCGGGAAGAGCGAGAAGGTATTCGAGAGCTTTCCTCATTCACGTCCGCCACTTCAGTCCGACGTTTTTTGTCTCTTTGAAATCCCTGCAAAACATTTCTTTAAAAGGAACGAAATCGAAGCGCAAAGAGTTGGATATTTCAAACACCTCCGACTACTACCTTGGGAGTATCCACCCCCTACGGTAGAAGGGTTTCCGTCAAAGTCACTCATCCCTAGACTCAGGATTGAGAGGCGGCCGAACGTTTTGTGCCCGTCGTTCGAATGACTGTTAAAAGATCGAATCCGAGGATTCGGACAACAAAATAACGAACGAAATTTCCAGGGCTACGAATCCAACCGTATCTCCGCTTCACGTGCCCTGACTGAAGCGATGTCGGAAGGGGAAATCCGACATCGCGTCATCAGGCTCGACCCCTACAGTGCCATCCGGAGTATTAGCGATGACAAAAGAAACCATCACCATTAAGACCTTCCTTCCCGGGGACGATCCTCGCGGATTGAAGGGTCCTGCCTTTGTCGGCAATATCCGTCGCGGAGAATTGCGCGGGATTATTAAGATCAACAAAGACCGCTGCGTCGGTTGCGACACCTGCCGCAAGTTCTGTCCGACCAATGCCATTAACGGCGGCCTCGGTGCCAAACACGAGATTGACGATCAGAGCTGCGTCTCCTGCGGTCAGTGTCTTTTGGCTTGCCCCTTCGAAGCTATTGAACAGATGAGCTTCGTGGAAGAAGTCGAACGCGCGTTGGCCGATAAGACCCGTATCTGCGTGGCGCATCCGTCGCCTGCCGTTCGCGTTTCGATCGCCGAAGAATTCGGCGGCAAAGCGGGCGAACTCTCCACCGAGCAGATGAACGGTGCGCTCGAAGCTCTCGGCTTTAAGGTTTATGACGTTAACAATTCCGCCGACCAGACGATTCTCGAAGAAGGGACGGAATTTGTGAAGAAAGTCCAGTACTGGCTCCTCGGCCAGCGCGGCGAAGATGTGGATATGATGGCTCACCATCCGTTCCCGCACTTCACGTCCTGCTGTCCGGCTTGGGTTCGCAATGCCGAAACTTTCCATGCCGACATGCTGCCGCACTTGTCGACCGCCTGCTCCCCGATTCAGATGGGCGGGCCGATTGCGAAGACCTGGGCTGCTCAGGCTATCTTCCACTGCGATCCGCGCCAAATCTATATGGTCTCCTGCACGCCTTGCACGTCGAAGATTCTTGAAGCTTCGCGTCCCGAATTCAATCACGCGTGGCAGTGGGCGATCAAAAACGGCGTCATTCCGGCCGATACGCCTTCCTACCCGGACGTCGATGCCTCTTTGACGGCTCGCGATTTGGCCGAATTGATGCGTCGCAAAGGCATCAATCCGCTCACCTTCCCGAAGACCCGCGAACGCGGTGCGCTCGAAGTTTATACGGGTGCCGGTACGATCTTCGGTTGCTCGGGCGGCGTGATGGAAGCGGCGCTTCGTACGGCTTACTTTGTGTTGTCCGGTGAAGAACTCGCCAATGCCGACATTAAGATCGTTCGCGGTTACGACAACGCAATTATCGAAGCCACGATTCCCGTGCCCGTGAAGGCTTTGGGCGGCAAGGTCGTCGACATTCGCATCTGCGTGGTGAACGGTGCCAATCAGGGGCTTAAAGAAGTCTTGGACCGCGTGCGCCGCGACAAGAACCGCTATCACTTCATCGAAGTGATGAACTGCCCCGGCGGCTGTGTCAACGGCGGCGGTCAGCCCGTCCAACCGGTCGGCACCGCTTGGCTCAATCCGACGCTGCCCCTGCCGCTCAAGGTCTAATGTCCAGACTGCACCACTCAAGGAATTCAAATGTTTTCTGAAAAATATTGTTATACGGAACGCCCCGCCGCGATCATCCTGGGTCGCCGAGGCTTTCTTAAAGTGACGGGTCTCTGCATCGCCGCCGTATCGATCTGCGGCTACGCCTTGAACGATATGATTGCCCGTCGCGGCATCGTGATCAAGGCCCGTCAGCACGGTCTTTATCGTGACGACAAGCTCTGCCAGGCTTTGGGGCTCACGAGCTCGCATCAGAATCCGACCTGTCTTCAGATCTACAAGGATTTGGATGCGAAACCCGTTGACCATCTGATGCACGAACTGCTCCATACGCATTACTATCCGCGCACCCAGCTTGCCGCGCTCACGAAGGAGGAACACCATGGCTGATCGCATTCTTCGATTCCATACGTCCGATAAGATCTTCCACGGCGTGAACGCTGTCACGTGGTTCGCCTTGTTAGGGACCGGTGCCTACGTGTACTTTGCAGCACCTGCCGGCGAAACGGCCGAAATGCTCATGCTCTGGCACTTGATTTTGGGCTCCGTTTTCACCTTCAATCTCCTGGCTTTCGTGACGCTCGCACCCGATCGCTTTGCCTTGATTTTGAAGGCCTGTTTGGAATGGGACATGAACACCATTCTGTGGTTCCGCAACTTCGGCGGTTACCCGCGCAAGTTGTTCGGCATTCCGTTCGGTCCTGTTGAAGTGACGCCTCAGGGCCGGTACAACGCCGGCCAGAAGGCTTCTTATCTGCTCTTCATTGCCATGATTGCCTTGTTGGCTCTGACGGGCTGGGTTCTCTGGATCGGTGCTCCTTTGATCGGTAAGGCCGCTTTCGTTTGGATGTACTACTTCCATGTTTGGGGCTCCATCATCGTTTCGCTCCTGGTCGTTTGCGTGCACATCCCGCTCGCACTTCTCTCGATGGAACACTTCAAGGGCATCTGGCGCCTCGGTCCGGGTACGATTTCCTGGGAATCGGCCGAACACCATTCGCCCGTCTGGCTCGAACGCGATGTCGTACGAACCAATACGGAGAAGGATGCCTAATTAGCTTGCTTGACAAATAAAGCAAAACCCGCCGCTTTCGATATTTCTTCAGAAAGGTCGAAAGGGCGGGTTTCTTTTTTGGCTGGTACGACGTGTCGGTAGTTTCAGCCGCAGTCAGGTCATTGCCGTGCGTTTAGAAAGGATTTAAGGAATTCAATTCCCTCACGGTAACCGTCTATGCCGTGTCCGACGATGCGTTTGACGGCGACTGCTGAGACGTATGACTGCTGTCGGAAAGCTTCGCGCTGAGTAACGTCGGAAATATGGACTTCGACGGTGGGTATGTCGGTCGCTTTCAATGCATCGAGAATGGCTACGCTTGTGTGTGTATAAGCGGCCGGATTGATGACGAGCCCGTCGACATCGTCAAAATAGGCCTGCTGGATTCGATCGACGATCGCGCCTTCCCAGTTGGATTGGAAAAGTTCCACCTCGAATCCCGCGTTCCGTCCCCAAGTGAGGAGATTGTCTTCCAAGGTCTTAAAAGTCGTGTGGCCGTAGATGTCGGGTTCGCGCAAGCCCAAAAGATTGATGTTGGGGCCGTTGATGATAAGAATTTTCATTGGAAACGTTCCGTTAAAGTCGCGAGGGCAGAGCTGAGATCGGTGATGTCGATCGTTTCGTCGGCATATCGGCGGTAAAGCGTTTCGCGTTCAAGGGCCAATTTCTTGAGACCGGAACCTGTCGAAAGCGGCCGTCCGTCAACGGCCAAGTCTTCAAGCTTTCTCGTCAGGCGAAACACGGTACCGTTGAGACGCAGATTCGTCATGTTGACGGGATCAAGCACAGCGCCGCCCCCCGTTGCAATCACAAGGCTTCGTCGGTCACGGAGAGTGCGAATGACGTTTGCTTCGATCCGGCGAAAAGCCTTGATCCCTTGGGTTTCGATATAAGTGCCGCAAGGGCATCCCACCTCGGACTCAATCAGGCGGTCGGTATCGATAAAGTCGCGTCCGAGTCGACGTGCCAGCGTTTCTCCGACCGTTGTT
This sequence comes from Sutterella sp., assembly GCA_020025965.1. Taxonomy (GTDB): domain Bacteria; phylum Pseudomonadota; class Gammaproteobacteria; order Burkholderiales; family Burkholderiaceae_F; genus Sutterella. The sequence goes on along the minus strand of JAHHRG010000038.1, from coordinate 13,308 downwards.
TTACCGACGCCGGGCATACCGATGAAGACGATATTTGTCATTCGTTTTCTGAAAGCGCGTAAGAGTTCGGCTTCTTTATCGGAGCAGTCGGTTTGGAGAAAACGTTCGGCTGCGGCCGCAGCTTGACCGATCAGCATCGCAAGACCGTTTTCGGTGCGAAGGCCGAGTGATTCGGCAGTTTGCAAAAGTTGCGATCTCAAAGGGTTGTATATGAGATCAACGACAAGTTCGAGGGCCGGAAGCTTCCGGAGGTCCGCGGCCGGTATTGCATCAAGTTGAGGCGACATCCCGACGGGCGTTGCGTTAATGAGAAGAACCGTTTCGGGATGTTCGGCCATTGCGTCGTATGTGATCGCACCGTCTTTAGCCGTGCGCGAAACAAATAGAACGTCGGCAGCGCCCAATGCCTTGACGACAGCACCGGCTGTTTTGGCCGCACCGCCTGTGCCGAGAATCATGACGCACTGACCTTGAAGTGACACACCGGTGCGAAAAATCGCCCGTTTTAAGCCTTCAAAATCCGTATTGTCCCCTAAGAGTCGTCCGTCTTCGCCTTTGATGACGGTATTGACGTTCCCGCAAAGCTTCGCAACGGGCGTTAATTCGTCGCAAAGCATCATCGCTTTTTCCTTATAGGGAATCGTGACATTGACGCCCTTAAAGGGAGCCTCTTTCAAGAAACGGGCTAGGTCTTCATCTTCCAATTCAAAAAGAGCGTAGGGCCGGCTTCCGAGAGCCCGATGCAACTCGGGTGAAAAGCTGTGAGAGAGACGCCGTCCGATGAGACCGTAAGGCGAGTCGATATTGAAGCGCTTGTCGGCGGTCATACTTAGTCAACCAAAGCACGAACGGCGGCAACGGGGTCGCAGCCCGTTTCGCCTAAGTAATGCAGTTTGTCGCCCTTGACGGTGAGCGGCATCTCGATATTGTTCGTGTAAAGCATCCCGGTGCCGAGTCCCTGAGCGCGGGTCACACAGTGAGCGGCACACCAATGGGCAATGGCATTGAGCCCGATATTGGATTCAAGGGCAGACGTGGCCCAGTAGGGGATATCGCGTTCGGCGGCCAGCTTGATCCACTCGTCGCCTCCCATAAAGCCCCCGTGAAGCGAGGGCTTCAGAATAATGTACTGAGGGAGAATCGTGTCGAGTAAGCGGGCCTTTTCCTCGGGATTGTTTATCCCGATCAGTTCTTCGTCCAAAGCGATCGGAATCGGCGTTTCCCGACAGAGTTCGCCCATGGCCTCCCAGTTTCCCGCACGAATAGGCTGCTCAATGGAGTGAAGCTCAAATTGAGCCAGACGCTCGAGTTTTTTCTTCGCATCGGCAGGCGAAAAAGCCCCGTTGGCATCTACGCGAAGTTCGACGACATCGGGGCCGAATTCCTCGCGAATACGCGCGAGAAGGTCGAGTTCCTTTTCAAAGTCGATTGCCCCGATTTTGAGTTTCAGACAATGGAAATGTTGAGCGGTCTTTTCGCGAATACGCTCGGCCATGCGTTCATAGCTGCCCATCCAAATCAGTCCGTTAATGGGAATGCCGGCTTCGGATCTCGCAAAAGGGGTATCCGACAAGGCGAGCGAACCGGCTTTCAGGTGTGCCGTCGCCATTTCGAGACCGCAGAGAATCGAGGGCCAGGGACGAAGGTCTTCAAAGGGAATCACGCCCGTTTTAGCGGTGAGATCGACAGCCTGACGCAGGACTTCTTCGTAATCGGGACGATCGTCACAGCTCAGCTTTAAAAGCGGCGCGCATTCGCCGATCCCGGTGCGACCGGTCTCGTCGGTCAGAATCACATAATGCACGTTTCTCGTTCTATAGACGCCGCGAGAGGTGCCGGCCGGCTCCTTGAAGACGAGACGGTGGGGAATGATTTGAGCTTTGAACATGATTATTCCTTTGTTTAAACCTTAGAGCGCAGCCGTTTTAACAAGGTCGAGCCACTCTCTGAGGATCTCAATGTCGCGCGTCTTGTCGGTAAAGACTTCAAGGAGCATCGGACGGTCGGCCTCTGCCTTCGTGAATACGGTCAGAGCGTTCTCGGTTTCCTCATCGTTTGTCGCGGCCAAATACTCGAAACCGCGGCTTTTCGCCCAAGCGGCAGCCGACGCATCGTGATCGGCGGTAATAAAGCGACCGGGACCGTCGCCCACCTGCATGCCGGGTAGAGCATGAAAGATTTCGCCGCCCGCGTTGTTGAGCAACAGAATGCGGATATTGGCGTTGCCATTGACGCTCCAGAGGGCATTCATGTCGTAGAAGAAAGAAAGGTCACCGATCGGGGTGAAATTGAGCTTCTTATTAGCGGCGGCATAGCCTACGGCGGTCGACAAAGAACCGTCAATACCCGACGTTCCGCGATTGCAATAGCAGGAAACACCGTCGGGAACGGAGAAGTGCTCTGCGTATCGAACGACGGAACTGTTCCCGAGGTGCAAAACGGCGTTGGCGGGAAGTTTCGCCATCAATCCGCCCAAAGCCTTCATTTCGGAATAGGCGAAGTCAGGTGCCGGCAAGCGGTTGGTGAAAGCGCTCCATCGTTCGCGTTCGGCGGTGGCGGAATCCTTCTGAGAGAAGAGCTCGACAATTTTTTCAAGAAAGTCGATCGGATCGGCTGCTACCGCCAAAGTCTGACATTGGAAAACGTCGGCCACGGCTCCGTCGGGGCTTACATGCCAGTGGTTCGCAGGGCGGACCTGGCGGAGGTAACGCTTCAACTGCTTTGAGACGATATGTCCGCCGAAAGTAATGACGAGATCGGGGGCACTTTGGGTTCGTTCTACGTCCGTCAAAGACATAAAGAGCGGATCAAGACGCCGGAAGGCCCCGGGGATGACGCGATTGGCAAGGTGCTCGGCAAAGCCGACGTAAGGCGCAGCGGCCTTGGGCGATAAAGCTCGGCCGGGCGGGCGCTGTCCGGCAATAAGCCAACGGCAGGCCGACGTTCGAAGCGTTTCGACGAGCTTTTCGTTTGCTAGGAATTCGTCAACGGATGCTACTCGGCGAATCACGCGCGTTTCGGGCAATTCGGTGACGGGCGTCGCAAAGAAAGGTTCCGAAATAGGAATATTCAAATGTACGGGGCCGCAGGGGGCGGCCGAGGCCTTGAGGAGGGCTTCGTTAATCTGTCGATTGGCCTGCCAGCGGTCTTCTGCGCTTTGAACGTTCGGAATCGCAAAAGAGGCTTTGACAAGAGAATCGAAGACATGCGCCTGAGGCAGTGTCTGACCGTCCATCTGACCGATCCAAGCTTCGGGTCGGTCGGCGGAGATAACGATCAGGGGAATCTGCTGATAAAAGCTTTCGGCAACCGCAGAATGAAAATTCAAAAGCGCTGTGCCGGACGTGCAGCAAACGACTGCGGGTCGACCGTCTTCCAACGCTAGCCCCATGGCATAGAAAGCGGCGCTGCGCTCGTCGGTGACGGCATGGCAATCAAAAAACGGGTCCGATGCCAAAGTTCGGACGATAGGGACGTTACGGCTGCCGGGGGAGAGAACAATTCGATTGATGCCGTGAGCTTTCAAAAGTGCGGCAAGTTCCAAAACGGCGGGTTTGTCGGAAAACATCAAAGGGTCCTCATCATAGTTTGCATTTTGTATTCGGTTTCAAGCCATTCGCTTGCGGCTTCGGATTCCCTAACCAAACCGCCTCCGGCATAGAAGGTGACGGTGTTGTCTTTAACGGAGAAAGTTCGCAGGTTGACGTAAAGACGCGTGTCGGGAAGGCCCGCTTCTTTAAAAGCGACGGGCCCCAAGTAGCCCGAATACCAACGGCGATCGACACCTTCCTCTTCAAGGAGCGTTTGGAATGCCGCGGCTTTGGGAAGGCCGCAGACAGCGGGCGTCGGGTGAAGGTCCTCAATCAGGCGGCAAAGCGCGTCACGATTGGCGCCCATTGTCAGACGGAGCTCGGTTTTGAGGTGACAGAGCGAGCCCGCACGAACGGTTCGCGGCCCGTTTTCCGAAAGGATCCGGCCGTGACGGGCAATTGTGTCGCGCAGATAGTCTGTGACATAAGCCTGTTCTTCACGGTTTTTGTGTGACCATGCGGTGAGGGGCGGCAGATCGGCTTCGGGAGGCAAGGGCATGGTGCCTGCGAGGGCAACGGTGTCGGCTTCGCCTGTTTCTGAAGCAATCCCTGTGCCGGAGCGCGTTTTTACCAGTACTTCGGGCGTACTGCCGATCCAAAGCCCCGTCGTCGGATGGAAAAACATCGAGACCATGGCGTCGGGATAGCGATTCAAGGCACGCTCGAAAACGGCAAAGGGGAGAAAGTCGGCGGAAAGAGGCTGTGACTTCTGTCGAGAAAGCACGATCTTGCGGCAGATCCCTGAAGAGAGTACCGCTTTCATTGTCGAGAAAATCTCAAGATAGGTTGCTTTTGCCGAGGCTTCGTCATAGAGCGCGCCGACGGTTTCTTTCTCGGATTCGACAGCAAAGACGGAAGGCGTTAATGCAGGATTGGCTTTGATCAGAGAGAGGAGCTCGGCCTTAGTTTCAGCTCGGTAGATAGCCGGTAGGTACAACAGCGGGTGTTTATCGGCAGAAAAGGGCGCAAAGATGAAACCGTCGCGCGCGGTCGGATCAGTCAAAAGCGCTGCAGACGTGCGGGCGGTAAGAATGTCTTTTTCATCGGCAAAGTAGCTCTTGAAGTCGCTTTCACCCGGCTCGCGGAAAAGCACAAATGGTGCGCCGGCGGTGAGCCTTGCAGCAAGAAAATCGGGAATGACGCGGTCGTTATGGTCCATGACTCGTTTTTGTCTCTTTGGGTTAGCGTCGATATAGTCAATATCGAACGCCTCTCTGAATTCGGAACGACAACAAAGGGCGCGCAGACTCCTTTTTTAGCATTCTCGCAGAAGGCTTTGAGGAAAAACGATCGAGAGGCTCCGGCCCTGTATTATTTGTACTGTACCGTATGGTACAATAAAAAGCCGCCCGGAACAAACTCGGGTTGTTTTTTCTTACCTATTCCGATCGATCACGATCTTTCCATATTCAATAGCGGAGTTTTCAGATGTCCGACTTCTCTCCGGTCTCCATGCGATCGGCGTCCGAAACCGATGCGGACCAAGCGTCCGTGTCGGCCTTCGCCCGCACGCTGCCGATGCCGATTGAAGTCGGGGCCCGCTATCCCGCCTCCGACCGTGTGAAAGCATTGGTTGTCGAGAGCCGCCGTGCGGTGAGGGCAGTGCTGAAAGGGGAAGACGAGCGACTCCTGCTAATTGCAGGACCTTGCTCTATTCATGACGAAACGTCTGCATTGGAATATGCACGGCGTTTAGCGAGACTTGCGGACGAAGTGTCGGACGTGATTCTCCCTGTCATGCGCGTCTATGTTGAGAAGCCGCGAACGTCGGTCGGTTGGACCGGGTGGTTGAACGACCCGAGTTTGGACGGCAGTTGTCGAACGCTTGAAGGTCTCTTCAAGGCCCGTGAGCTCATGCTACGTATTAACGAAATCGGCGTGCCTGTTGCGAGCGAGGCTCTGAGTCCCTTTGTCCCTCAATATCTGCAGGACCTGATCAGTTGGATGTGCATCGGAGCCCGGACTGTTGAGAGTCCCGTTCATCGAGAAATGGCGGGCGAACTGCCGATGCCGGTGGGCTTTAAGAATTCCACTGAAGGTGCGATTGAGCCGGCCTTGGAAGCAATGAGCATAGCCTCGAGACCTCGATCCCGATTGGGCGTGGGTCCCGACGGGCGGGTGTGCCTGATTGAAACCGTCGGCAACCCCGACGGTCATCTTGTTTTGCGCGGCGGGCGTACCAATGAAAATTGGATGCCTGAAAAGATTCTTGAGGCTTCCTCTGCGGCGGTTAAACGAGGGCTCCTCTCGCGTGTGATCGTTGATTGCGCTCACGGTAACAGCCGAAAAGACGTGACGAAAGCCAAGGCGAATTTCGAAACTCTCACGGACGCACTCGTTGGCGAACCGCGATTGCGTCGGGCCTTAGGCGGTTTGATGCTAGAGAGCCATCTCATCGAAGGTTCCCAATTGACGCCCTTTGATCGAGCGGTGAAGGGCCTTGCACCCCTGCCGCTTGTCTACGGCTGTTCAGTCACCGATGCCTGCGTCGGCTGGAGCGAGACGGAAAGACTCGTCAGACAGACAGCCGACAAATTGCGTCGCTAATCAAAGGTTAAAGCCGTTTTCACCGACGACAGCCGGACTGCCCAAGAGGGCATCAAGGAGGCAAAGCGCGGTCACAGCTTCGACAACGGGAACGGCGCGAACGGCGATCGTCGGATCATGTCGTCCGTGAATGCTGAGGTCGGCATCGGTCCCGGTGGAGAGAGAAATCGTCTTCTGAACTTTTGCAATCGATGGTGTTGGCTTCATCGCGACCTTGAAAAGGATCGGTGCGCCGGTACTCATCCCGCCTGCGATGCCGCCCGAGCGATTGGATGAAAGCGTAACTTCACCGTCTTCCATTCGATAGCCGTCGTTAGCCTCGGACCCCAGCGTTCGGGCAAGCTCGAATCCCAAACCCATTTCCACACCCTTTACCCCCGGAATGCCGAACAGTGCCTGCGCAAGTCGGCCGTCAAGACCGTCAAAGAGCGGACCGCCGACACCGACAGGCATGCCTTGAGCCATGCATTCGATAACGCCGCCTATCGAATCGCCTTCTTTTCGAACGGATTCGATTTGTGATGCCATGGCATCGGCCACCTCATCCGATAAAACCGGTATCAATCGCGAGAGCCTTTCGTCAAGCACGTCGGGCTTTTCGCCATGATCGGCAAACGGTCGATCCTGAATCGTCCCGAGACTCAGGAGATGGGCGGCCACACGAATGCCGCGACGCTCGAGGATCTGCACGGCGATGCCACCCGCAAGGACAATCGGCGCCGTGAGACGACCGGAGAAAGCGCCGCCCCCTCGAATATCCTGGAACCCTCGGTATTTAACCTGCGCGGGCCAGTCGGCATGAGACGGGCGGGGTTTATCGGCGATCGCTTCATAGTCCTTTGATCGACAGTCGGTATTACGAATGAGAGCCGCAAGAGGAGCGCCGCAGGTCTTCCCCTGATAGAGGCCGGAGAGAAATTCCGGGGTGTCCGATTCTTTTCGCTGCGTAGATAAACGCCCGCCCGGCGCGCGTCTTGCGGCAAAACGAGTCAGAGCTTCGATGTCGACGGATTCACCTGCCGGCAAACCGTCGAGCGTCATACCGATGGCGGCCGAATGGCTTTGGCCGAAAATCGTTAAGCGAAGATTGGTGCCGAATTGGGACATATCAGTGGCTCTTTAAAGTCAGACGAGCACCGGTTAAAGCGAGATGCTCGAAAAAATCGGGATAGGATTTGTTAACGGCAAACGGGTCTTCAATGATGATTTGCCGTTCGTTGTTTTCATCATGGGCGTCGGTCGAAAAAAGCGTCAGCGCTGCGGCCATCACAAGGCGATGATCGTTGAAAGACGAGACCGTCACGCCGTTTCGCATATTGCCGCCCTGAAATGAGAGGGTGTCGGTGTCGGTTCGGGCGTCAATGCCTAAGGCGAATAAAAGTTTCGCCACCGCTTCGAGTCGATCGGATTCTTTGAGACGAAGGCGGGCGGCTCCCGTCATTCGCGTTTTGACCGAAAACTGTGCGGCAAAGAGGACCGCGACGGGCAGAAGGTCGGGAGTTTGTGAAACGTCAATTACGACTTCTTTCTGAATGGCCAAGGCCTCGGTATCAAAGCGGAAACGAATGCCCGTAGCCGACGCTTTGACCAAGACGCCGTAGCAAGACAGAATATCCAGAATCGCCCGATCCCCCTGAAGCGTCGACATCGTCAAGTTGTCAACGGGGAGGAGAAGATCGGCTTTTTGTTGACGCGCCATGAGTCCGGCTGCCGCACACCAAAACGCCGCATTCGACCAGTCGCCTTCGATTTTCAAGGGTAATGCCGGTGCGGTCAATCGAGTCCGACCTTCAATCGTAAAGGTTTGCGTCTCATCGTCATAGCGGATGTCGGCCCCGAAAGCTTTCAGCACGTCGACCGTGAGCGTAATGTAGGGTGCCGATTCGATTCGGTTGGTAAGCGTGAGTCGACTCTTTCCTTCAGTCACCGACAGGGCAAAGAGCAGACCGCTCACAAATTGAGAGGAAACGTTGGCGGGCAAAGACCAATCGCCGGCTCTCATTTGACCGGAAAGCGTGAGAGGCAGACCATTCAAACGTGTAAGCTTGAGACCGTGATTCATCATTTCGTCGGTCAGGGGCGATAGCGGACGCTCGGGCAAACGACCGCGCCCGGTGAAGCTCACCGTTTTCCCCAGAGCGGCTGCCACGGGTAATAAGAGGCGCAAAGTCGTGCCGGATTCACCGCAGTCGGCTTCAATTGCCTTATCTCGATTCTGATCCGTGAGAGCGAACGGCGTAATGACAAAGCAATCCTTCATATCGACAATGTCAGCGCCGAGTGTTCGGAGAACTCGAACGGTCGCAAGAACATCGTCCGATCGGGAATTGGAGCGGATGATGCTCGGTCGGTCGGCCAAAGCTGCGGCAATCAGATAGCGGTGTGCGTAGGACTTTGATTCGACAATCGAAAAAGGCGAGGCTTGTAGGAGTTGCGGTGCTTCGCTCGGATTCAAAGAGAGGAGCGCTTTCATGATGAGAGCGCCGTTTTCATGGATTGAAGGGCCTCGGTCAAGCGCAATTCGAATTCGTCAAAAGGCATTTTCCTGATGACGCAATGACCGACGGCCGTCGGCCAGATGAGTTTGATCGAATCGATTTCGCTTTTTTTGTCGGTTCTGACGATGGCCGAAATCTCTTTTGCGTTGCCTGGACAGGTCGATGGGAGATTGAATTTGGTCGTTAGACGTTGTAAAACAATTTCGGTCTTGGGCGAACAAGTCCCGTCAAGGACGGCCATTCTCGTGATGATTCCCATGCCAATTGCGACCGCCGCACCGTGCGGAATCGAAAAGGACGAGAGAGCTTCAATTGCATGTCCGACTGTGTGACCGAAATTTAGCAAAGCGCGCGTACCGGTCTCGAATTCGTCGGCAGTCACGATATCGCGTTTGATTGTCACGCATTCGCAGATAACGTCAAGCAAGGTATTGTCGTCGATCGTTTCTTTCTCAAGGAGCGGTAGAAGCACATCTTTTTTCAGCATGGCGTACTTGACGATTTCACCCCAACCGTTCGTGATGTCGCCTTCGGGGAGTGTTGACAAGAGATCCGGATCGCAAAGAACGGCCACGGGTTGAGAGAAGGTTCCGACCAGATTCTTTCCCTGAGGAAGATTGACGGCCGTTTTGCCTCCGACACTCGAGTCGACCATCGCAAGGAGCGAAGTCGGGATCTGAAGGACGGGCATGCCGCGCATATAAATTGAGCCGGCCAATCCCGCGAGATCACCGGTGACTCCGCCGCCTAAGGCAACCAAAAGATCGTTGCGTTTAAAGCCGAGATCGGCAAAAGCGGAGAGGAGTTCGAAAAGTTTGGCCGGATTTTTCGAAGCTTCACCTGCCGGAAATTCCACACGCTCAACCGAAAAGCCGGCTCTCGCGAGGCTTTGAACAGTGCGTTCACCGTAAAGAGGCATCACATGACTGTCTGAGACGAGCACGGCGCGTCGGGTCTTCACTAAACGAGCGGCAATGTCGCCGGTGCGAAGAAGAAGACCGCGCTCAATGAGGACGTCGTAGGGTCGGTCGGTAGAAATATGAATTGAGGACATGTTGAAGCTTTCCTGTAGGTGTCTGCTAAATATACTGGAAAGCGTCTCAAAATGTACCGATTGGTACACCCGGAATGAAAAAAACGTCGGCGTGTCTTTAAAGAAAACGCCGACGATGTCGGGGAGTAGATGTTAAACGACTCTTCGGAAGCGATTTTGATCAGCCCGCTAAATAAGCGGCGACTTCGTCCGTCAACCCCTTCCAGAAGACGCCTGTTCCCAGGCAGATCAAAATGAAAGAGAAGATGCGCGAGAGTGCATCAGCGCCGGCGCGACCGGCAGCGCGACCGATACGATCGCAATTGCGGTAACAGACGTAAACGACGGCCAAGGCAGCTAGAGAGGCGAGCATCATACCAATGAAGGATTCCCAACCGTCGGTGAAAATACCGGTACCAAGCGAGCAGACGACTGAAATGACCCCGGGCCCCATGGTCAGCGGCAGAGTAATCGGGTAAAAAGCCATGCTCATCAGTTTTTCAGTCGAATGCGTGGGTTGCACGTCAATCGGCTGATCTACACGAGAGGGCGCATTTAGATTTTTCCAGCCCGCCGAACAAATCAATAAACCGCCGCACATACGGAGAATGCCCATCGAAATACCGAAAAAGGAGAGAATGAGCGTTCCCGCGAAAAGGCTCGCAAAGAGAATAATCGCGGAATACATGACGATGCGGCGCGTCATCATTGCACGCTGTTCGTCGGTAATGCCGGGGGTTAAGGCGAGAAAGAACATACACCCGCCGAACGGATCGAGAATCGGTAGGAGCGTGGAAAAAATAATAATGAACGAAGAAAGGGCGGCTTCCATTTCGCTGACTCCCTTTTAGTTTGTGATGCCGGGCAGATTCCAGGCATCGATCAAAGCGGTGAGCCCCTTCCAGGAAACCGACGCACCGATACAGACAAGGATGAACGCAAAAATGCGTGAAATCGCGTCAGCCCCGGCTACGCCGACTTTGCGACTGAAACGGTCGCAGTAGCGATAGCAGATATAGACAATCAAAAGGTTTGCAATACAGGCGAGCATCAAACCCACAAAGGCCCAAACACCCTGATGGAAAATGCCGGCACCGAAGGCACAAGCCACGGAAATGGCTCCGGGCCCCATTGTGATCGGCAGGGTCATCGGAAAGAAGGCCATCGAAATCAGCTTGGGTCGTGAATAGCGCTTCTTGGGGGCATCGGGGGCGGGCGTGTCCATATTGGCCGGAGCATTCAAGGCGTTCCAGCCGGCCGCAAAGAGGATTACACCGCCGCAGAGACGAAGAATGTCAACGGAAATCCCAAAGAAACGCAGAATAAGATGACCGGCGAAAAGACTCACCAAGAGCGTGATGGCCGAAAAGATAACAATACGGCGAACCATCATGCCGCGGTCGCGGTCATCGATGTCGGGCGTGATGCCGAACAAATACATCGCACCGCCGAAAGGATTCAACACCGGAAGAAACGATGAGAAAGCGATCAGAAAAGTAGAAAAAAGAATGTCCATCGCTGTAAGGCTAAACGAAGAAGACGAAAAAAAGCCGATCGACGCGGATCGGTTCTGGAGTGCTCCTTTGAGCGAGGGAAAATCCTACAACAAACTAAGGCGCTTTGCGTAGTCATTCGGATTTTTTTACTGAAAGACAAGAGGAGTCGGAGAAAAGAGAGCTTCAAGCGTTGTCTTGCGGACTTCAAGGAGATTTTGGCTGATCGAATGAAGTGTGTTCGATAGACCTCGCTCTCTCAATGGAGAATACAGAGCGAAGCTTAGGGAATGAAAAGAAGGTCGTTAAAGCGAAAGATCGAGAGTAGGGCGTTTTGACGTTTGGCTATATTAGATTGCGCGAATAAACGCGAACTGTCCGATTGCTCAAAAGGATTGGCCTGAGGATCTTATATCGTCAGGGAGAATCGATAAGAGACTCCCTAAGCACTATGTAGATAACGAGAAGCTTGCGGGGTTTGAGTGGCAAAAATGTCGAAACTTTTGAGATAAAACTAAGCATTGTTGCGAATTTGCAACAGGAGAATTTTTGACACCTTATGTTCTAACTATTTGAATATTGGGTAAAAAATCGTTTCTCACGTAAAAAATAAGGGATTTCCCTTAATTGTTGATTGAATCCCATAAGCGAAAAATTACGCTTCGTACGAGGTCGATCGGAGAACATAACCAAAAACTCTAGAGATCGGCTCGATATTCAATAAGGATCAAAAAATGTTTAAGAAGTCTCTCGCTGCTGTCGCCGTTCTCGGCGCCTTCGCTGCTTCCTCCATGGCTGCTGACGTTCAGCTCTACGGTGTCGTTGACTACGGCATGATCTACACGAATTCTGTAGAAAAGACCGAAGGTAAGCCCGATTCGAACGTTGACAAGTTCGAACTTAACTCTGGTGTGAACTCCGGTTCCCGCTTGGGTATCAAGGCCACTGAAGACCTCGGCAACGGATACAAGGTTTCCTTCAAGCTTGAAAACGGTTTCGAAGCTGATGACGGCGAGATGAGCGATAACCGCCTCTTCGGTCGTGAAGCTTCTCTCTCCGTTTCCTCTTCCTGGGGCACGCTTTCTGCCGGCCGCATGGGCGCTATCTCCGCCGCTGCCGGTACGTACGACTTCATGGCTCTCGTTGACGCTTTCGACGGCGGCGACGGTGATATCAACGGTCTCGTTGGTACCGCTCGCATGGACAACATGCTCGTTTACCAGTCCCCGAAGTTTGCCGGTCTCCAGATGACCGCCGAATATTCCTTCAAGAACGACAACAAGGCTGATCCTGACGTTGGTCACGAAGGTCATACCGATGCCAACCGTTATGCCGGTTTCGCTTTGACGGGTGAATACGGTAACTTCCAGGCAATGGCTGCCTACGAACAGATCCTCAAGTCCGACACGGTCGAGCGTGGTGCTGAAAATGCTGATGCCAAGATCGTGACGGTCGGCGGTAACTACAACTGCGGCTTTGCTACGACGTTCGTTTCCGGTCAGTACTTCGAAAACATCGATAACAAGACCGACGGCTACGCTCTCCACGTCGGTGCTCAGATCCCGGTTGCTGCCGGTACGCTGACCACGGGTCTCTACTACAACGACAAGGATAACGGTGCAGACGATTCCGATTACATCGGCGGTTCCGTTAAGTACGAATACCCGCTCTCCGCTCGTACGCTCGTCTACTCTTCCATCGGCTACGCTGAAGAAGATGCCGGCAAGACGACGACCGAAACGACCCAGGCCTACTTTGGTCTGACCCACACGTTCTAATAATCGGTTGATTGGACCTTCGTCCATAACTAACTAGAACGTCAAAAAAGGCTGACCGCTCGAGAGGTCGGCCTTTTTTATTTGAGAGATCCGCCGTTTCTCTTTTAGGAATGGCGGATATTTTTTTGCCCTGCAAGGGATGGGATTGTGGACTGTCGTTCGAAGAGGCTTTTGCAATGAGAGTGGGGACGGACAAAATTAAAGATTGATTGTGTGGGAATTCTCATCAGGAAGATTTTTTTTTTTTGCGAGAAATTTGACAATCAAAAAAAAGTTCTATAAACTTCAAAACCTGCTCTGATGAAGAGTGAACAGTTCTTTAAAAATTTGAATTCAACGAACCGATAAGTGTGAACATCGGCAGTTAAG
>JAHHRG010000037.1 GCA_020025965.1 Sutterella sp. | reverse complement strand
CCTGGTTGCCGGAGCAGAAGTACTTGTCGGCGGGCGTACGGTGGGCAATCCACTGATGAGCCGTACCGGTTTCGAGGTACCAAAGATCCTTCGAATCAATAAAGGCTACGCCGAAGCCTTCAGCGGCACCGGCCGTTTCAATGATGTAACCGAGATAGGAACAAGCTTCCCGGGCAGTCTTGCAGCGCGGCAGAATCACTTCGCAGATATCGTCTTCGGTGATGCCCGTGGCTTTGTTGTACGGGTCGAAGGTCAAGGCATGATCGTCGGCAAAGATGGATTCGGTGCCGGTGAGACCGACACCTTCTTCATTGAAACCGACGGCACCGTGCAACTGGGTCTGCCAGTTGGGAACCGTCGTGTAGCGCATGGAATGAGCCGGCATCGGCCATTCGAAATCGGTTGCACCCTTGAAGTCCTGAGTGCGATACATGGCACCGACTGCGTTATCGCGAGCTTCGTGAATCACAAAGTGCTGAGCCTTGAGAGCATTGCTGTCCGCAGAGCGGGCCATCATAAAAGAACCGTCGGCCGTCGCTTTTTCGCCGACGATAATGGAAGTACACATTTTCGAAAATTCCAAAATGGAGATCAAAAAAATGCCCGTCGTCCATAGCGACGGGCACCTTGAGCGTCTTTATGGCGTTGTCAGTCGATCGATTAGATCAGGGAGAGAACGCGGCTCAGCATACGGGAGCGGGACTCGACCGTGCTGATGTCCATCCATTCCTTGTCGGAGTGGAAGCAGGCGCCAGCAGGGCCGCAACCGTCGACCACTGGGGTACCTACGGCGGCAATACGGTTGGCATCGGAACCGCCGCCGGAGTCAACCCAGCGGGCATCGTAGCCTTCAAGGCGAGCGGCTTCGTTAATGATCTGCACGAGCTTGTCGGATTCACCGGTGTGCGGCATGGCGGGCGAAATGGAAACACGCTTGGCTTCGGTTTCAACGCCTTCGCCCCAGCACTGCTTGGCCATTTCGGCGATGGCAGCATCGAGTTCTTCACCATCCTGATCGTTGCGACGACGCGTGTCGATGCGAATCGTGGTCCATTCCGGAACGGTATTGGGAACCGTACCGCCCTGGATCGTACCGACCGTGACTGACACACCCTTACCTTCGAGGTCCTGAAGCTTGCTCACTTCGAGAGAGAAGCGGGCGGCGGCGAGAATGGAACTGCGGCCGTCCTGCGGATTGTTACCGGCATGAGCGGGAACGCCGTGGAACTTCACTTCCCAAACGGCACGACCCTTGCGGGACTTGATGAGTTCGCCATTGGCGCGAGCGCATTCAAAGACCATAGCGCGATCGCACTTCTTGGCCATTTCCTGTAACCAACCACGGGAAGCTGGAGAGCTGATTTCTTCGTCGGGGTTGAGGCAGACGGCGATGGCGAGACGGTCAAGGTCTTCCTTACGGGCGAGCTTCAAACCGTAGAACATGGAAACGACACCGGCCTTGCAGTCGGCGTTGCCGGGACCGCTCGTGCGGCCGTTTTCAACCTTGAAGGGGCGCTTGGCAGCTTCGCCGTCAGGGAAAACGGTATCGAGGTGGCCGTTCAACATGATGTCGAAGTGTTCGGCACCGGGCTTGTTGGTAGCAAAAACACCTTTGCCGACCGTGGGTCCGAGGTCGACGAGTTCAGCGTGAAAGCCGATTGATTCGTAGTTGGCTTTCATGATTTCTGCCACGCGGGTTACACCGGCAACGTTATGCGAGCCGCAGTCGAGGTCAACGACACTGCGCAGCGTTTCCAAATAGGATTCGAGCATTTGGAAGTTTCTCCTTAATTCTTAAAATCGGTTGTTGGTCAACCGTTAGAAGAATTGTGGCTCTTCTCCGAGTGAAAAACCTCATACCTTAGTAGGAGATTTCCTAAAGAAAAATTAAAAATCCCGAGTCGATCGGCATCTTGTTATGCCGTATCGCTCGGGATTGGAGCGCTGAAGGTAGAGTGTTTTAGATTTCGCCGATAGCTTCCAAAACGTGATAGACCTCGAGTGCCGAATGTGCGCGCAACTTGTTGCAGCCGTTCGAGCGATGAGTTTTCACGGTCTGTTCCTGAATCGAGAGCTTTTCGCCGATTTCTCTGTTGATAAGATCCTGCGCGACGTAGCGAATAACGAGCTTTTCGCGACGAGTAAGCGAATTGAAGCGTTCGCGCAAGTCGGCAACACTCGCTGCCGCTTCTCGGTCGGCAAGATTTTTGGCAATCATTTCTTTTACTCGAGTGCGAAGTGCAGCGGGCTTGAAGGGTTTCTCCATGAAGTCAATGGCACCTTTCTGAAGGGCAGTAACTGCACTGTACACATCGCCGTTCCCGGAGAGGAAGATGACGGGGAGATCAATTCCGCGTTTGAGCATTTCTTCTTGGAGTTCGAGCCCCGTCATGCCGGGCATCGTTAGGTCTAATACGCAGCAGCCAGGGCGACGGTGGTCGTCGTTATTTAAGAATTCCTGAGCGCTGGAATAGGTCACACAGTCGATTTTGGCAACCTTGAAGGAATAGCTCAGCGAAAAACGGACTTCTTGGTCATCGTCAACTACTCGGACAAGTGGTGGATAGAGGGCGGTATCAAAAGGCAAAATGTCATTTTTCATTGTCGTACTCCGAGTGGTAAGGATCGGTAGCATGACCCACCGGTGCTTTTGGGATTCTAACGATCGCACGCAGTCCGCGGGGCGAACGGCGTTCGTAAGTGAGCAGGCCGTCATGCTTCAAAATAATGGCTCGGCAGATTGAGAGACCGAGACCGAGGCCGTCGATTTTCTGACTAGTGACGGGATGTGTCAGACGTTCGAGTGCTTCGTCGCTGATGGGAAGCCCGTTGTCTTCGACCGAGATTTCCCATTTGTTCTCGTGAGATTTCACGATGACTTTTACCACGCCCGTTTCTTTGTCGACGGCTTGAAGGGCATTCTTCATGAGATTTGCGATGAGCAATTCGATTTCAATCGGCTCGCAGAGAATTTCTGCATCATTCGGTATGTCGAAACGAATGTCTTCCGCGCGCGGAATCGAATTAGCAACAGAGCGGCGGGCACGTGTTACGAGAAGTGCAATATTGGTTTTAACATGCGGGCGTTTCTGGTTTTTAGCATACTGTCTAACGCGCTCGACAATGTCGGAAACGCGCTGCGCTTCTCGCTGAATCCCCGTCGTCGCTTCGTTGACGATATCGTCGTTGTTATCTTCGAGATAAAACTGCAAGCCTTCAGCGTAAGTCGTAATCGAGGTTAGCGGCTGTCGGATTTCGTGGGCAATCAACATAGAGAGGCCCGAGACGATGCCTGCGCGCTCGAGCTGGCCTTTTTCTTCCTGCGTTTTTTCAAGCTGAGTCGTTGCGATCGTCACGGACTTGCGGATCATGGCTGCGTAAACGAGGGCAAGAAGCAAAATGAAGGTGCCAATTACGGCTGCTTTCTCGTAGGTTTTTCTGACGTTCGACGTATTCGCGCGGAACGCATTGTCGCCGAATCGCGAAAGAACATGGGCTTCGTTACGAAGATCGTTGGAGATTACCCAGTCAAAATCGGCGTGGGGATCCTTGAAGGTGAAAACTGCCATGGCTGCATCGCGGATTGCATTTTCCGACATATGAGCCGAGGCCCCGAGAATCGGTGCGGTAAAGAGCGGCGTGGAGACACGGCAACCGTAGTTTTTGGGCGTGATGTCATTAATAATGCGAATGTCTTCCGGCAGGAGCACACCCTGCATAAAGAGCTGTTCGAGCTGGCAAGAGGGGAGTATGCCGACTTCGACCTCCTTCTTTATCACCAGATCAACGACACCCGCATCTGAACCGGGAAAGCGTGTTTTCCCAAACCAGTTGAGCGGATATTGCGTCAGATTGGCAACGTCGTTCAAAGCTACGTTCCACGAATAAAAGTCCGATTCGCTAATGGCAGCCACACGTTGGCTACGCATGTCGGGCAGCGTGTAGAGATGAGTGTTGTCGGCTCTCGTAAAATAAACAGCACCGATGCCATCACGAGCAGTGGGCATTTGTGAGGTTTTCATCGTAGCGATGTAATGGGCCCCGCCCATTTCATTGACATATTTGAAAAAGCCGCTCGATGCGATGAAAAAGTCGATTCGATGAAGAAAGAAGGCCTGTCGCATTTCGTCGGGATTTAGCCAGACGTGTTTCACTTTGAAATGAGTATTTGCTTCAAAAACTGTCTTGGTGCGGTCGATGAAATCGAGTATCGCCGGCCAATTGAATGATGTCGAAATGGCAATGATCACTTCATTGGGGTCGCGTTCCCAATGTTCTCCCGATTGATCGGATGCGTTGTCTGGCGCGGCGACGCAAAACCCCGCCGCGAGAAGAGAGGCAACGAGGACTAAGAAGATCTTCTTCATCGGAAGCTCCGTATAGGCACAATAAAAAAAGAGACCCGAGCAACTCTCCTTGCCGCTCGGGTCTCTTTATTTTAACGGACTTCCGAGGAAGTCCGAAACCTTTTTGTTCTGTCTAAGCTTAGGAAGATTAGACGAGGATGATGGTCGAGAGGATCATCACCGTCAGGGCACCGGCCATCGGGATGGCGGTACGGCGGACGATTTCAAAGGGCGAAATACCCGAGCAACCTGCCACGGCGATCACCACAGCGGTAATCGGAGAAGCCGGACGGGCAAGACCCGTGGCCAACTGCATCGGCATGATGAGGAAGACCGTGGAAACACCGAACTGCTGGGCAAAGTCGGGAAGAAGCGGTGCGAAAGCAAAGAACGGAGCGTTGCCAGAACCCATGATGATGGAGGCGACCGTAATGAAGAGCACCATGACGATCATGATGAGAGCGGCCGGAAGACCCATACCCTGCATGCAACCGATGAGGTAGTCGATCGTACCCGTGGCAATCAAGCCCTTAGCAAACATTTCACCGGCAACGATCAGGGTGATCACAACAGCGAACTGCTTACCCATCATGTTGAAGAATTCGAAGGCCTGGTTGAGCACGTCCTTAGCCTTGTGGCGAACGAATTCGCAAGCCATGGCAATGGCGAAGGAAATGAACATGGCGGTCGGCACGTCAAGCTTGATGGAGTCGATGACGAAGCGGTTGAAGACAACCAAAAGGATCAGCGGGATGGTCGGGAGAAGACCGTAGAACTTCGGAGCACCCTTGGAGTCAACGGTATCGCCGCCGGCAGCTTCAGCATCACCCTGTTCGAAGGCCTTGGCACCGTCCTTCTTGTCGAAGTAACGCTGCGTGAAGAAATGCAGAACAGCAATCGTGATAGCAACGCAGACGGCAACCGGGACCTGGTATTCAACGAAGTAGGTCATCGTGTCCATACCGGCCACCTGAGCGGCGTAGTTAGCAGCACCGGACGTCGGGCCCAAGTCCAAACAGGAAATGGTGGCGATCAAGGAAGCAGCGGCAACGCGGGAAACACCGAGGCGAACGAGAACCGGATACATCGTCACCATCAAGAGCATGGCGAGACCGGAAGCGGACGGAATGAAAAGGTCAGCAAAGGCACCGATCAGGTAGCTTAGTGAGAGAACGAGATACGGGGACTTCAGAAGACGAAGCGGACGGCTGAGGTAGTCGGCCATGATGGCGGAAGCACCGATCATGGACATGTACTTGGAATAACCAGCGGCAGCCATGATAAGCATACCGATACCGGCCGTACGGGAAGACATCGTGGAAGTAATGACCTTCATCAAGTCAAAACCCCAGAAGCCGGTGGAGCTTACGCCCTTGGGAAGAATGTTGGCATGGTCAATCAAGCCCATCCATTCCATACAAAGAGCACCGAAAAGCAGCAAGAGGCCGCCGAACATGAGTACAAACTGAGGTTTGTACTTCTTCAAAAGCACCTTCACGACGAAGATCGTGACGATGAGAGAAAGAATGACACCAAACATGATGGTGGGGTCCTTATCTATTAGTAGGTCAAAAACGATGATTGGAAGGCGAAGCGTTAAAGACAGTTACGCTTCAGCTTGCGAGTATTGTCCGTTACTTCGGATGACAAAACTCGATACCAAGGTATCAAGAATTTTGATTTGACCGATTCCATAATTCTCAGGACCGCTTGATGAGCGACCTCAATTGTCAAACTTGATTTCCGAGTTGACCCGCTCATTAATGATTAATTTATGGAGAAACAAATCATGGATCACAAGGCCGAATTGCTGGAACGTTTCCAGCGCTACATCGCCATTCCCACCCAGTCCGACCCGAAGGCCGGTGTCGTTCCGTCGAACCCCAACGAATTCGAGCTCGCCAAGCTTCTCGCTTCCGAACTTGAAGAAATGGGTTTTGAACAGGTTGAAATTAGCGAATTCGCCTGCGTGACCTCCAAGCTTCCCTCTAACATGCCCGAAGGCCAAAAGGTTCCGTCCGTGGCTTGGGTTATCCATATGGACACCGTTCCCGTCGGTCTCTCTCCGGAAATCCATCCCTGGGTTTTGAAGAACTACCAGGGCGGTGATATCTGCCTTAATAAGGAAAAGGATATCTGGCTCACCACGAAGGAACATCCGGAAATCGAACAGTACATCGGTGATGACATCGTTCTTTCCGACGGTACCTCCGTTCTCGGCGCCGACGACAAGTCCGCCATTGCCAACGTGATGACCGCCATGAATACGATCACCAAGGAAAACCGTCCGCATGGCGATATCTATATTTGCTTCGTTCCTGACGAAGAACTCGGTGAAAAGGGTGCCCGCAAGCTGGACTACTCCAAGCTTCCGGTTGACTTCGCTTACACGATCGACTGCTGCGAACTGGGCGAAGTGGTTTGGGAAACGTTTAATGCCGGTTCCGCCCAACTCGACATTAAGGGTGTGACCGCTCACCCGATGGCTTCGAAGGGCGTTCTCGTCAACCCGATCCTCGTTCTGCACGATTTCATCAACATGCTCGATCGTGCCGCTACGCCGGAATACACGGAATTGCGCGAAGGCTTCATCGTGTTGAAGACCGTTCAGGCTTCTCCCGCCAAGGCCACGCTCACCTTGAAGATTCGCGACCACAACAAGGCTCTCTACGAAGAAAAGAAGGCGCTTCTTCTCGCCGCTGTTGAATACTTAAAGAAGCGCCATCCGCGTGCTCAGATCGATTACTGGCAGGAAGATGTCTACGCCAACATCGCTGATTCGATCCGTGATGACAACAAGAAGGGCATCGAATATATCTACCGTGCTCTCGAATTGATCGGTGTTGAAGCCAAGACCAAGGCCATGCGCGGCGGTACGGACGGCTCCTACATTTCCACGAAGGGCATCCTGACGCCGAACTACTTCACGGGTGCTCATAACTTCCACAGCAACTGCGAATTCATGCCGATGAATTCTTGGCAGAAGTCCGTGGAAACGACGTTGACTTTGGTTGACCTCATCGCCGGCACGCAGAAGTAATCCGTTTCCGGAAACTCGGGCGCAGACCGCTTAGACAACGGTCGAAAGGCTGTGCTCTTAAAAAAATTAGAAACCATCCAGGTTATTTTTTCGGTCCGGCGATTTCCAAGAATCACCGGACCGTTTTTTATATTCAAAAAGTTGTGCCATTGTGCATTGGATCCCGCTCATGACACCGATTTGCTATTTACGTCTGCAGGCCCGACGGCTTTTGCAGGATTTCCAAACGATCCGTCGTGCTGAAGACGGACGCTATATATATGAGCCGCGTTTTTTTGCCGTCGAGGCGATCGTGGCCAATTTCCGTTTAGGCTATGTGACGGAACCGACGCTTGCTTATGCCGAACACGTTATTGCCGCTATGCTCGGCTATGCGAGCTGGAATGCTCTCGCTTTTTCTTCTGAAAAACGCCTGGCGCTCGCGAGACTTCGTTTTGAAAATCAAAACATATATTCGCTCGCAGCCTGGCCTTCTTATATGGAATGGTTCCAAGAATCCAACGGGATTCGGCTTGATGTGGAAGGCGAGACGGCGCTGTTTAATTACATACTCGAAATTGCCGACAACGAGGAGAATCCCGGTTATCTGCTGCGCGAACGGCTCTGATCTTTCGGAAAAAGAAAAAGGCCTTGGAGGAATCCTGCAACGAGAAGAATTCCCTCAAGGCCTTTTTGTTATTCGGAAGACCGAGGTTAGGGGTGTTCGAGCAACCAGCCCCAAACGGTCGAAGCAATGCCGAGAATCGGGAAGACGCCGTAAATCACCAATTTTTCCGGCAATTTGATGCCGCGCAGATGACGGCGGTAAAGGAAAAGGAAAGCGGCCAAGCAACCGAGCACCATGAGGCCCAGCTTGAACATTTTCTCCGCTTCGGCGTTGGCAAAGCCGATCCCTTCGGTGACGGACATCGCAAATGCGAGAGAGCAGATAAGTACACCGCCGATCCAAAACATCTTGCCGATGTCGTCCTTGAAAGCCATTTCAGTTCCTTTGCCTAGAAATTAAAAGAAAAAAGTATTTTAGCACTCGGAAATTTTGAGTATTTCGGGATAATCCCTAAGCCGAATCGGTGCGATTTGTCGCGAATGGGGATCTTAATGTGTACAATAAAGATAACGTTTTTCTTTAAAGGCGTATTAAATGCAGAGACGAACTTTTTTGACGTTGGCCGCGGCAGTGACCTTGCCTGGCATGATCGGTGCCTGTACTCGAGCGACAGTTCCGCTCACGCCAGAGGTGCCGGTGTCGGGATTGACCAATCAAGAAATGGGGCAGTGCCTGTCGTTGGCCGGTCGTAAGCGCGGTTGGAGCGTTCTTCCTGTTGACGAGCATCATGCGGAAGCTACTCTGGTCAAGGGCGAACATGTCGCTGTGTTGGACATTACCTATGACGAATCGATGTTCCGACTTCAGGTGAGCCGTAAAACGACTCATAAGCTGATGCGTGACGACGGTTTGGTTCATCGAAAACTGAATCGTTGGATTAACAATTTCCAAATGGATGCGATCCGTTTGATGAACGATCTGAAAATGAAGAAAATGACGGCCGATCGACCGACCTCCTTCTGATTTTTTCACGAGCATTCGCGCTCCCAGGGCCGCCCGGTTAAAAGCCGAGGCGGCTTTTTTGCACCCAAGCAGTTGGGTACGCCGCCTTCACGTTTAGCCTCAAAGAGAGAGAAAAGGGCGCGCTTCGAACTTAGACTGATTCTCAATACGTCGACACTTTGCCGCGAGTGCAAAGTGCTTTTCTTCTGAGAGTAGGAGAGAGAAAAATGAGAAAAAGTTTGCTGGCCTTTAGTGTGCTCGGTTGTTTTGCCACGATGTCGATGGCCGATCCGTCGGTTACGGTCTACGGTCTGTTCGATATGAGCGCGTCCTATGTGCATTCGGAAGGCGATATTGCGGGCGCTGCGAACCACGACGACTTTACAATGGAAAACGGTCTCGAAAACGGTTCGCGCTTCGGTCTTCGCGGATCCGAATATCTGGGCAACGGCATGAAGGTGGGCTTCGTGCTGGAATCCGGTATTGAATCCGATACCGGCGCACTCGACGCGAAGCAGGGCGGCCGTCTCTTCGGTCGTGAAGCTACGCTCAGTTTGGCCACGCCTTACGGTAAATTCTTCGCGGGCCGTATGCCGGTTTTTGGCAGTGTGCTCGGTGAAAACGGTTTGTTCCGTGCCATCGACCCGATCGTCGCCAACTATACGTCCGCGATCGGTTCGGGCTATGCCTCGGCTTCGCTTTGGACGCGAGTGGACAATGCCATTGCCTATCGCACCCCGACTTTTAACGGGCTGACGGGCTACGCCATGTATTCCTTCAAGATGGACGGCGTGAAGGGCAAGGGCGAAGAAGGTCACAGTGAAACCGACCGCTACGCATCTCTCGCCCTGCGTTATCAGGTCAATGCCCTTGAAGCCGTTTTGTTGGCCGATACAACGATGTACGGCGATCGTGAAACCGGTGCGGGTAACGACGTGTCGGACGGTGTGACCGTCACCTTGGGCGGCAACTATACGTTTGACAACAAGCTCAAACTCATCACCTTTGTCCAGTATTTCGACAGTCAGAGTCTCAATGTCATGGCTCGCGGCGGTGTGGCGCGTGACGGCATTTTGGTCGCAACGGATAAAAAGGGTTACGGCTTTGTGGACGGCTGGGGTGCAAGCGTCGGCGTGAACTATCCGCTCGCTGGCGGCAATGTGAAGTTCTCGGTTAACTACCGCGACATGGACAACCAGAGCGAGGTCGACTTTACCCGCTATACGGTGGCGGGCGCCTACGACTATCCGCTCTCGAAGAGAACGGCTCTCTACTCACTCTTAGGCTACTCGCAGGAAAAGGTTGAAAACGGTGCGATCGAAGCCAAGCCCGACGGTTATCAGTTCGCGCTCGGTGTCATCCACAAGTTCTAAAAAGGGAATCGGTCGGCGCATATCTTCTCTGCAAGACAGGGTAAACCATTGCGTTCAATGCCCAAGCGGAGAGGATGCCGAGCCGACCTGATTTTCTTAGACTCAACAATAGAGTGTTCACCGTTTGACGTGAGCCGGCATAAGGCGCGGCTTTTCGAACGGCATTTTGAAAGTCATTTCGGAGGCAATCAAATGAGCAATTTCCAAATTAACCGTCGTCATTTTTTGGGTACGATGAGTATGCTCGGTGTCGCACTGGCGACCCCTGCGGCAATCGCCAAGACCACGAACGTCCCGGAAAAATGGGATCGCACGGTCAACTTCCTTATCATCGGAACGGGCTTCGCCGGTTTGGCGGCCGCGCTTGAAGGCCATTTCCTCGGCATGAAGGACATTGTCGTGGTCGACAAGATGCCTCTGCCGGGCGGCAACTCCATCATTAACGGCGGTGCCGTTGCGGCTGCCGGGACCGATATGCAGAAGGAACGCGGGATTGAAGACAACGCAGACCTTCTCTACGAAGACATTCTCCGCGCAGGCGGCAAGATCAACCATGCCGAACTGGCTCGCGTCATTGCCGACCACTCGCTCGAAAACTTCTACTGGCTGCGAGACAAGATCGGCGTGAAATTTAACAACGTCTATTACCACGGCGGCCACAGCGTGAAGCGCTCCCACGGTGTGGAAGCTCACTCGGGTGCGGGTTTCATCATGCCGATGCTCGCCAAGTGCAAGGAATTCAAAATCCCTGTTGAACAGCGCACGATGGTGGACGAATTGGTTGTCGACGACAAGGGGCGCGTTTTGGGTGTCAAGCTTCGCAAGGACTTCAATTTCAATAAGCCCGACAGCGGCACGGTGCAGTACGTTCGCGCCAAGCACGGTGTGTTGCTGGCTACAGGCGGCTTCAGTCAGAACGTCAAGATGCGTATGAGCCATGACCCGCGTCTGACGGCCGAGTTCACTTCGACGAATCATCCGGGCGCTACGGGCGAAATGATTCAGCAGGCTCAGATGATCGGTGCGAACACGGTTCACATGGACTGGATTCAGTTGGGACCGTGGACCTCGCCTGACGAAAAGGGCTTCGGGATTGCCCCGCTCTTTGTCGAAGCTTTGGTCGGCTTCGGCGCCATGATCGATCCGGAAACCGGCAAGCGCTTCATTAAGGAAACCGGCAACCGTAAGGTTCGTGCCGACGCCATCGTCGCCATGGGGCATCCGGCGATTTTGTATGCATCTGAAAAGAATGTTCAGAATCAGGCCGCTAAGAACATGTCGCCCGAACAGATGGAAACCTTGTTGAAGAAGGGTGTCGTGAAGAAGTTCGACACCTTGAAGGCGATGGCCGACTTCTACAAGATTCCGTACGAAGAACTCGCGAAGACCAACGAAAAGATGAACGGGTACATCAAGGCCAAGAAGGATCCGGAATTCGATTGCCTGTTCTTTGACGACAGTCTCCCCAACGACGAAGGTCCTTTCTGGGCCGTGCGTCTCTGGCCGCGTGTGCACCATTGCATGGGCGGTCTGGAAATCAATGACAAGGCGCAGGTTCTCAACGCGCTCGGCTTCCCGATTCCGGGTCTCTACGCCGCGGGCGAAGTGACGGGCGGCGTTCACGGGATGGTTCGTCTCGGGACGGTGGCCGTGGCCGACTGCATGATCTTCGGCCGTACGGCTGCAAGAACGGCTCAGAAGATTGAAATCAAATAAAGTTTTATAAGGATTGAAACGAGGAGCGCTTGACTGCGGTTGAGCGCTCCTCTTTTTTTCTGTTGTTCGCCGAAAGATAAGTGCTATTCTTATCGGATAAATAGTATTGTTTGACAGCGATTCCGTTTTATTCAGCAGTCGAAAGAGGGTGGCTTGGGCCGCTTTATTTTTGAGGAGATGGCCTTTCATGAGAAACGTATCCACGACCTGGCTCGCCGCCATTACCCACGCCAGAAACGGAGCGGGCGACACCGACGTTCTTGATCGTGCGTTTCCGATTTTGCCGTGGCTGACCGTCAGTCTCCATCCGAAGTTGACCGCCTTGATGGATCAAATCGGGATCGTGAAAACCTACGGCGCCGACGAATATCTTCTGGAACCCGACGAACCCGTCAACAAGTTCGCCTACGTGCGACGAGGCGTTACGGGTCGGTCGGCGGGCGATCCTCACGGGCAGAAGTCTCTGGCGATTGCGATTTCAACGCCCGGACACATTGCCTACGGGAATCTCAATTTCTTTACCGAACGTCACGCCATCGGGCGCTATTTTTCGCTGACCCCCGCCGAAGTGGTCGTCTGCGAACGCGATCTTCTCTATAACCTCATCACGAAAGACCCGGAACTTCTCTCGCTTCTTGTCAAACAGTTCGAATGCTGTACCCTCTCGGACCGCTTGGGCTTTATTTCTCTGGCGCTTTTGAGTGCCGAAGACCGGCTCAAAGGCTTCGGCTGTACCTGGGCGGCGAATTACGGAGAGTTGATTGAACGAGACGGCATCGAATGGATACGAATGCCCGCGCCTTTGAGCCGTCGGGTGAGAACCGCCATCGTGTCGGTGAGCGACACGTGGCTTGATGCAAAACTGCAGGCTTGGAAGAAGTCGCGTGTTTGGCTGCGAGAGGGCGACTGGGTATTTGTGCGTCCCGAGCTTCTCGAACCCGTTTACGCCTGGATGCTCAGGGCCAAAGGGCGCTCGGTGCGATTCAAGTATCCCGAGCATCTGCGTGATTTGATCGGTTGATCGCCGCCACAATCGCTCGGTGCCAGCCAACAAAAACGGCTGCTGTCATTCGGACAGGCAGTCGTTTTTGTTGAGTAGACGAATCGGACTCAGACGCTTAACACACGGGCAATGAGATCTCCGAGTGTCTTTTCCGTAGCTTCCTTGTTGATTCCGTCGACTTTGCCGAAGTGAACGTTCGGGTTTGTCGGAACCCCCGCCGGTGTCGGAATATCGTTGAGTTCGGCTTGATCCTCTTCACCTTCTTTGAGCGCATTGCCGCAAAGAAGCCAAAGACCGTCGATACGCGTATCGGGTTTGGCCGGACCGATCGAGAAAAGATAACGAAAGACCAAGGTCCCTGACTGATAGGTTCGTACGCTTCGCAGCGACGAGAACTTCGCGTCGACAATGAAGCAGGTGGTTTTTCCCTCTTCTTCCGTCTGAATGAGGAAGTCGGGCGTATAGACGTTCGACGTACTCTGATGAAGCGCCACGCCGTCGATCGCCCAGGTGCTGGTTCGCATGAGTGCGAGATCATTTTCACCGGTCCAATCGGCCCCTGCAATGAGGGGCTGATAAAAGAGGGTGATTTTCTTCCCGTTGCGCTCAAAGCGGAAGGTATTGGGATGATCCGTTTGGATATGTTCCCAAATGCTTCCGCCCGACCAGTTGTGGGTGTGCCGTTCGACTAAGCGCGCCCCGGCCTTGAGGAAACCGTTGATCAACTTCAAGAGCACGAAATATTCATAAAGTCGGCTCTGACGCATCGAGGCAATAAGTGCCTCTTCGGCTTCGAGTTTCAGGTCGCCCGCTGCGAACCATTTGACGATGATGTCAAAAACGAGTCGATAAGCGGGAATCGACAAAAAGACCGGTGTGGGTTCGGGAATACGCAAAACGGGTATCCCATCGACGCCGAGTGCCAGACGATAGTGCACTGCCGTCTCGCGGATGCGGTCTTCAATGGCATGAAGCTTTTCACGATAGGAGAGAAGCCTTTCGGTCGCAATCCCGAAGAGCACGTGGCCGGACGACACGTAGAGCGAATCTTCGTTTTCGCCGACTGTTTCGGCGAGCAGTTCCGCAACGGCGATTTTTTCGCGTTCGATCCCCTGCAAAACCGTAGTCAGAAAGCCCACGAGCACCTGATTTTCGACGATCCCGTGATCGCGCACGTTGCGCTTCACTAGCGTATGGACGGGCAGGAAATGCCGGTTCCCGATCCGAATGCCTGATCCGATCGGCGCTTCGACCAACTCTTCGGGGTGCGTGGCAATAAAGCGTGCTGTGTCGGCCGAAAAGTGACGGAGTTTGGCCGTACCGTCCACCGTCGATTCGGCGCGAAGCTTGAAGCGGGCGTTCGAGCGGAAATAGGCGTACTGCGATTCGTAGACGCGAAGAATTTCGTCAAGAATCTCTTCGCGGTCCGTCAGCGCATCGTGCTTTTCCTGCTGAGCCAAGAGATGCTCGCCGCTTTCGCCGATTAACGTCGGCCAAAAGCCGGCGATCGTATCCCCCATGGCCGAAAGGTTGTCGGCAGAGGGACCTTCGGGGAGCATGACGGCGACGGGCTCGGCGTAAAGCGTCGTTGTCCCCAAACCCGCTTTGGCGATGATGAAGTCGATTTGCAGAAGACCGAAAAAGTCCGAGAAGGTCTTTTGCGTTGACGGGGGCACCAGGCGGAGCGTCCCGTCTTCGAGAAAGATCGGCTGGCAGGGAATGACTTCGCCGTTAATGAGAACGGTCGCGGTAAAGGCACCGAGGTCGAAATTGACGAGGTCAAAGGCGTACTGCTGGTCCGCATAGACGAGGGCGGGGGAGGTCCCCGCCGCCTGCACGGTCTGCGAGAGGGTGAGTACGAGCGGCGGCACGCCGTCCGAAACCAACCTGACATGAGGAATGTTCGACATGCTTCGCCCTTTAGAAGAACTTGTAGTACCCCATCGAGGCTTTCCCGCGTCGAATCATGTCGTCGAGCAGTTTGAGCGAAATGTCAAGCCCGTTGCTTTCGCACCAGGTTTTGAGACCTTCGAGCCACGCATGGAAGTCTTCGCCCGTACCCGTGAGCTTCGGGAGGAGTTTCTGCGCGAGGGCATAGTCGACGGCCACCACATAAGCGGGTTGCTTGTCGTCGTCCATGACGGCGGCGGCCGCTGAAATGTAGCGTTCGATCGAGAGACGGGCACGAGCCGAGACCGGGAAGCCGGCATGCGCCAGACGCTCGTAAAGCTCGTCGAGCAAATCAGAAATGTCGGCCTTGTGTGCCTTGATTTCACGCGGTCCGAAGAGTTCCGTCATGGCGCTCCAGCTCACCAGCTTGGGCTCAAAGTCCGTGACGGGCTTACGCGTCGACAAGGCACCCCAATCGACATCCGGCAACGTAATGACGGTTGCACGGTCGATCAGACGCGGAGACAAAATTTCCGTTGTGTGGTCGTTATTGATGGTCGCCAGGAAGCGCAGCGTATCCGGTACGTGATAGTGCGCCTTGTCGCCCAGGGATATGTAAGAGAGTTCCGAGCGGTGGTCGCAAATATTCATAAAGTCCGCCCAGTAGTATTCCATGGGCGAGAGATTCGCTTCGTCGAGCATCATGACAAAAGGCAGCTTGGCCACGCCGTGGCGTTCTTCCAGATCGAGCTGTCGGAAGGCTTCGTAGCGGCGGTCGTCGACACTTTCAAAAGCCTTCGTCAAGGGATTGAAGTAGCCCACGAAGTCGCGCTTTGAGGTCCAACCGCGTTCGACGGAAATCGGGAGATAACGGTTGGCATCGGCCGGTTCGTCCCAGATTCCGTCGGGAACGTTGTTTCCGATTGAAGTCAGGCCGAGAACCTTCCCCATGATGTTGCAAATCGAGGTTTTGCCCGACCCCGGGCCGCCGGAGAAGACGGTCAGGAAGCTCTGCGTCAGGCAAATGAAGAGATTCAGAATGGCATTGCGATCGTATTCGCGATATTGCTGAACGGCACGAACGAGATAGTCGGCCAACTGCCCCTTGGTGTAACCCGAGACCGAGAGGTTTTTGACGGCTTGGACCCGATCGACAGCAGACTTTTGCTGAGCCTCGCCCGCATAAGCGGCCGCGGCTTCCAAGAGTTTCGATGCGACAGCACCGTCAAAGGCATATTTTGCTGCGCTTCGGGCGACGTTTTCGAGCTGCTCACCCAAGGTGTCAATCTGATCGTTCAGAAGTGTTTTCTGACGGTCCAAGGTCGTAATGTCTTCCGAGAGCGTGTTCTTCAGCGTGAGGAGATCTGCACTTTGATCGAGGAAGTTGAGCTGTTCGCGCTTCTCGGCGAGCGATCTTTGAAGAGCGGCATTTTCGTCAATGAGCGTCTTATTTTTGCGGCGTTCTTCCTTACGGAAAGCTTCCGCAGCCTTTTTGGCTTGAGCGTCCATTGAGCGGATTTCGTTTTCCAAAAGATCGCGACGATCCGTCAATTCGCGCAACTTGGCTGCAATCACGCGGTGAGAATCCAAGCGGCGCATCAGTTCCGGGGTTTCGGAAATGCGTTTCACAACCTTCGTATAGAGTTCGCCCTGCGTGCCCTGACGGTCGAGCGTGTCGGAGACGAGCGCCGCGATGTCGTCAAAGAAGCGGGCGTCCGAATCGGCCGTCTCGAGAATGGCTGCAATACGGTTAAAACGCGCGTCGCGAACACGGTCGTCGGACGTAAAGAGTTCCGACGAAGCACGGTTCGTTTCGAGCCACTGCACCATCGTGTCGCGAGAGTCGCGGTCGGACGTGGCGGCCGAGACCAGCTTTGCCATGAGGCTCTGATCCGACATGACGTCGCAGAGGACGGGCGTCAGGCTCGAGGTTTCGGCGACGTGAACCGGGTGGAAGAACGATTCTGCGGCCGTGCTGTTGCCGTCGGGCTTGCAGAACTGCGTAAACACACGGACGGCCGATTCCTTTCGGCGAAAACCGGGAATCAGTCCCTTCGTCGTGCCGAACTGGAAATTCACATAGGGACGGCTCTGCGCGTCTTCCTTGACGGTGACGGGACCGTAGAGATATTTGCCCCAGGAAAGAAGTACCGGTACGGACTTCAGATGAAAACCCGTTTCCGTCGGTTCGTTTGCGGGCGTAAAGCGCACGTAGACATTGCGTTCGAAATCGGGTTCGTCACCCAAGCGGTCGTCCACATAGACGACGGGGTAGAGACCGAAATCGCCTGCATCAAAGAAGCGTCCTTCGCGTTTTAAGAGGTTGAAGTCAACGCGGTCGCAATAGTCCGTACGGCGTTCGCGCGTCACGGTGTCGTAATTGGGTTCGAGCGCATGAGGATCAATATCGATCACGAAAAACGCGCCGTCGGGGAGGGTAATGCGACTCGTGCTGTGCAGATTGATGGCACCGAAACTTTGAAAGAGGTGCTTATATTCTTCGGGGTTCGACGTCCATTTTCCGGCAATCGATTCGGCGGCAATATGAGCGTTCGTGAAGTTCCCTGCACGTCGCAGATACACAAGATAACGGTGCATGGCGACACCGGGTTCGGCGATCGGCGAAGAAACCGTTTTTTCAACGTCAAAAAAGCGTTTTGCGGGACCGTGAGGAATGGGACGGCGCACAAGAGGTTTTTGAGGAGCTTCGGGAGTGGGCGACTCTTCGGCTTTTACGGCAGTCGTGACGGGTTCGACGACAAAATCGTCGTGAGTTTCGTCAAGGTCTTCATCCTGCTGAAGACGATCGGCCTCGGCGTCGGGGCTCTCATCTTCGTTGACCGAAGAGTCTTCCTCGGTCGAATTGTCGTCGGTATCTTCGGTGTCTCGTTCGGATGCGGCCACGATTTGCTTCAGCGCATCGCGATGCATCGGTTCGGGAGAAGACGTCACCGGAGTTGATGCGGTACTCACCGCAGGCGCTTCGTAGAGTTTTGTGGCGACAAGTATCTGTTTGGCAATGTCGGTCGTGAGCGCTTCTTCGATCAAAAGGACGGCCAAAAGCGCGGGAAGCCCCTTGGCGTTCTCGCACGTGCTGTCGATAATCAGTTGGGAGACAGGCGTTCCTTCTTTAAAACGCTTAATGTAGTCGTCGAACTCTTTATCAAGCCCTTCGGCCAGACGCGTGGCAAAGCCGCGTCGAAAAAAGGCATTGCGGCCCAATTGTTCGATAACGAGTGTCGTGTGAAAAGATTTTTTCAGTAAAAAGTTGGGAGGAAATCGCGTGCCGCCCGGAAAGAAGATCTGTTTTTTATTCACGACCTCTTTGACGTAATGTTCGAGTTTCTTTCTCTTTTGAGATTCAATTTCAGAAAAAACATGATTGAAGAGATCGGTTTCGTATTTTAAAGTATGCAACATTTTAATTTTGCCTATATAGTTGAAAAAACAGACTTTTCCATTATAGGCAAGGCAGAGAGGACTACGCCAACGCGTTTCATGGAGATAACCCGAGGGGCTGTCGAGGAATCCGGAATCCGTTTCCAAACGGGGGCAGAATGGAGAAAAATAAAAAAATGCCCGCTCCGGCTAGCAAAGCCCGTGCCAATCTCGTAGAATCACGCCCTTTCTTTTTATGTTTGCATCGAAAAGTCGAAAAGAATGAATTACACCGTTCTCACGGAGATACGCTGGAAGGCCGATCGGTTTGAGGCCGTCAAGCGTACGCTCTACACCCAATTGACGGCCATCCTGAATGCGCCGGAAAGCTCTCGGGGGGCGCTGCTTGCGAATTTGGCGCCGGTCCTGACCGCTTATTTGCATGACTTTTCGAAGTCTCAGAAGAAGTCGAGCATTGTTCAGCTGCATCGCTTCGAAAAATTGGCGGCCGATATGGAAAAGGCCGTCGCTGCTGTGGATCTTAAAGCCGAGTCCGAATCGGTTGACAAGAAGACCTGGAATCATCTGGTGTCGATCTTGGAAAACCTGGCCTTTGAAACGGATATTACGGACATTACGCTCGCCTCGACCTTGCTCGAGAATCGTCTCTTGATCGAGTTCTTGGACACCGTTGCCGATGATTGGGCACATCTGGATCATAAGGGGCGTCGTGCCACCGTTCGTGAAATCGCCAAAGGCGTCGATACGCTCGGCGAAGAAGCCGAAACGGATCGTCCGGGGGAAAACACCGTGCGTCTTCGCTCCGCCGTCGAAAGCATGATTCACACCTATCGTTCGTATGTGACCGACGGTGAACCGAGTCCTTTGGGCGATGAAGAAGCTTTGAAGGAACTGCGTCAGCTCCGCCACGAATCTCACAGCCGTGAAATTCAGGCGTTGCGCGATATCCTCACGACGGTGAGGGCTGAAGAAAGCGTTTATCTGAAGATGACGCTTGAAATCGGCCGTCTCTTGCTGGAAGACGAAATCGAACGTTCCGAAGGGGATGCAGCGGAAGAGGCGCTCGTTCGAGATGCCTCAAAGCGTTTGATCGAAGCTATCAAGGCAACGACAAAGCGCGCCTAACTCGAAGGCTTCGCTGAGAAACCGTCGGGTTTCTCGAGAACGCCGGTTCTTTCCGTCAATGGAAGGGCCGGCGTTTTTTATTGAAATTTGAGATCGAAGGCTGTAGTAGAGAGTCTGTCGGGGGCATCGCGACCCACGGGCGGAATGAAGTACACTAATCCAAATTGACTTCATAAATTGAGGCATGCAGTTATGGCACGCACTTCCACCGCCGGCGCTCAGGCAGAACTCTACTTGAGAATCTTATCTTTGATTCCGCGTCACCGCGGTGTGACCGTCGACGACATCATGAACGGTCTCAACTATC